>JASLDQ010000052.1 GCA_030151505.1 Chromobacteriaceae bacterium | reverse complement strand
TGGAAAAGGCCGTGCGTTTCGGCCTGTCCATTGGCGCCAACATCAACCGCAAGTCCATTTTTGCGCGCAAGAACTACTTCTATCCCGACCTGCCGAAGGGCTACCAGATCAGCCAGTTCGAGCTGCCCATCGTCGAGGGCGGCCAGATCGCGATCCAGGTCGGCGACGAGGAAAAGCGTATCAACCTGACCCGCGCCCACCTCGAGGAAGACGCCGGCAAGTCGCTGCACGAGGACTTCCACGGCGCCACCGGCATCGACCTCAACCGCGCCGGCACCCCGCTGCTGGAAATCGTGTCGGAGCCGGAAATGCGCTCGGCGGCCGAAGCGGTCGCCTACGCCCGCGCGCTGCACACGCTGGTGACCTGGCTCGGCATCTGCGACGGCAACATGCAGGAAGGCAGCTTCCGCGTCGACGCCAACGTGTCGGTGCGCCCCTTCGGCCAGGCCGAATTCGGCACCCGCCGCGAGATCAAGAACCTCAACTCCTTCCGCTTCCTCGAACAGGCCATCAACTACGAAGCGCAGTGGCAGATCGACCTGATCGAAGACGGCGGCAAGGTGCAGCAGGCCACCGTGCTGTTCGACCCGGACACCGGCGAGACCCGCATGATGCGCACCAAGGAAGACGCGCACGATTACCGCTACTTCCCCGACCCCGACCTGCTGCCGCTGGTGATCAAGGAAGCCGACATCGACGCGATCCGCGCCGAGATGCCGGAACTGCCGGGCCAGATGAAGGCGCGCTTCATCGAGCAGTACGGCGTGTCCGCCTACGACGCCAGCCTCCTGACCGGCTCGCAGGAACAGGCCCGCTTCTTCGAGGCTGCCGCCGGTACCGCCGGCGACGGCAAGCTGACCGCCAACTGGATCAACGGCGAACTCGCCGCCCGCCTGAACAAGGACGGCAAGACGCTGGCCGACAGTCCGCTCGACCCCGACCGTCTGGCCGGCATGATCCGGCGCATCGTGGACGGCACCATCTCCAGCAAGATCGCCAAGCAGGTGTTCGACGCGATGTGGGACAGCGGCCTCACCGCCGACGCGGTCATCGAGCGCGACGGACTCAAGCAGGTGTCGGACGCCGGCGCGATCGAGAAGCTGGTGGACGAAGCCATCGCCGCCAACCCCAAGGCCGTGGAAGAGTTCCGCGCCGGCAAGGAAAAAGCGCTCAACGCGCTGGCCGGCCAGGTGATGAAGGCCTCCAGGGGCAAGGCCAATCCGGCCCAGGTTCAGGACATCCTGCGCCAGAAACTGGCCTGATTTCCGCCCCGTTTCCACCCCGCAGAAACCCGCTCCGGCGGGTTTTTTCGTGCCCGCGACACCCCGCCAACCGCCCGTCGCTAAGTCATTGTCCTTAAAGGATAAATGCATAACCTCCGGTTGACCTTGGGGTTTTTCGTCCTTATAGTGGCGAAAAGTGGGAAGAAGTGGATTAAAGTGGAATATCAAGCCCTATCTGTTTAATACGAATACATAAATCATGTTCGGTGGCGTCAGCATCCTCACTCTCGACAGCAAAGGTCGTCTGGCCATTCCGGCCCGACACCGTGAGGTATTGCTCAACCAATTCGGCCAACGCCTGATCGTGACACTCGACTCGGCCGACTGCCTGCTGCTGTACCCGGAACAGAACTGGCTGCCGGTCATGCACAAGCTCAACGCCCTGCCGACCAGCAATCCGACCACCCGCCTCTACCAGCGCCTCGTCCTCGGCCATGCCGAAGCTCTCGAAATGGACAACGCCGGCCGCATTCTCCTGCCCGCCCCCTTGCGCAGCCGCGCAGGCTTGGACAAGAGCGTCGCGCTGGTCGGCATGGGCCATCGTTTCGAGCTGTGGGACGACGCGAAATGGGAGGCGGAAACCGATCAGGCGCTTGCACTGCCGGCTGACGACCTTGCCGCGCATCTCGGAGATTTCTCGCTGTGAGCGCCCCCTTCCAGCACGTAACCGTGCTTCTTGCCGAGGCCGTCGACGCCCTGGCCGTCAAACCGGACGGCGTCTACGTCGACTGCACCTTCGGCCGTGGCGGCCACTCGCGCCTCATCCTGTCGCAGTTGGGCCCCGTCGGCCGGCTGATCGCCTTCGACAAGGATCCGCAGGCGGTTGCGACCGCCCGCACCCTCGACGACTCCCGCTTCACCATTGTCCATGAAGGCTTCGAAACCTTCGGCCGTGAACTCGACCGACTCGGCGTCGACAAGATCGACGGCGTGCTGATGGATCTCGGGGTCTCGTCGCCGCAGATCGACGAAGCCGCGCGCGGCTTCAGTTTCCGCTTCGATGCGCCGCTCGACATGCGCATGGACACCACCCGCGGCCTGACCGCCGCCGAGTGGCTCAACACGGCCGACGAGGCCGACATCCGCGAGGTAATCAAGACTTATGGCGAAGAGCGGTTTGCTCGGTCGATCGCAGCAGCGATTGTCCAGACTCGGGCCGAAAGCCCCCTTGCCACGACACGTGAGCTCGCCGGGCTCGTCGCGCGTTGCGTCCGCACTCGGGAACCGGGTCAGGACCCGGCGACCCGAACCTTCCAGGCTGTACGGATTTTCATCAATCGCGAACTGGACGAGCTGACGGCCGCGCTGCCGCAGATCGGCCGGCGACTGGTGACGGGCGGACGGCTGGCCGTGATCGCCTTCCATTCGCTCGAGGACCGCATCGTCAAGAATTTCCTGCGCGACGCATCCAGCCCGCCGGACATCCCGTCGTGGGTGCCGGTGCGCGCCGCCGATCTGCCCGCGCCGCCGCTCAAGCTGGTCGGCAAGCCGGTGCGCGCCAGCAGCGCCGAAGTCGCCGCCAACGCCCGTTCGCGCAGCGCCATCATGCGCGTGGCCGAGCGCACCGACGCCGCCTGGGGTAGCGCGCCATGACGCGGTTCAACCTGGCCCTCCTGCTGGTGCTGATCGTGTGTGCGCTCAACGTGATCACCGCGCGCCATCTGGCGCGCCAGCACTACGCCGACCTGCAGAAGGAGCAGAAGTTCGCCCACGACCTCGATGTCGAGTACGGCAAACTGCAACTGGAACAAAGCACCTGGGCCGCCCACTCGCTGATCGAGCAGCGCGCCACCGAACGGCTGGGCATGCGCATGCCCGAGGCGCGCGAAATCCAGGTGCTCGGCAACGCGGCGGGAGCACGCTGAGATGCGCCAGGCCGCCATTCACACCCCGCGCCACCGCCACGGTGCCGCCACGCCCCGCAACCAGAGCCTGCGCCTGCCGGTCGGACGGATGAAGGTCGTCGGCGCCTGCCTTGGCGCGCTGCTGCTGACCCTGCTCGGCCGCGCGCTGTACCTGCAGACCGTCAAGCAGGACTTCCTGCAGGACCAGGGCTCGGCCCGCTACAGCCGCCTGCTCACGCTCGAGGCCAACCGCGGCATGATCACCGACCGCAACGGCGAGCCGCTGGCGATTTCGTCGCCGGTGCAGTCGATCTGGGCCAGCCCGGCCGACATGGAGGCCGTGCCGGTGGAAAAGATCAACCGGCTCGCCCGCCTGCTCGACCTGCCGCCGGAGCTGATCGCCGCCCGGCTGGGCGACAAGCGCCGCGAATTCGTCTACCTCAAGCGCCAGATCAACCCCGACCTGGCCGCCAAGGTGATGGAACTCAACATCCCCGGCATCGCTACCCAACGCGAATTCCGCCGCTTCTACCCGGCCGGCGAGATGATGGCGCAGATCGTCGGCTACACCGGCATCGACGGACGCGGTCAGGAAGGACTGGAACTGGCGCGCGAAAAAATGCTGGCGGGCAAGCCCGGCAGCCGCCACGTCATCAAGGACCGGCGCGGCCACATCGTCGAGGACGTCGCCGCCATCGAGCGCCCGCGCGACGGCCAGACACTGGCGTTGTCGCTCGACCGCAAGATCCAGTACCTGGCCTACCGCGAACTCAAGGCCGCGATGGAAAAGCACAAGGCCAAGGCCGGCGGCATCGTCGTGCTCGATGCCAAGAGCGGCGAAGTGCTGGCGCTGGCCAACCTGCCCACCTTCAACCCCAACAACCGCGCCCGCCTCGATCCGGCCATGAAGCGCAACCGCGTGCTGACCGACCTGTACGAGCCGGGCTCGACCATGAAGCCCTTCATCGTCGCCAAGGCGCTCGATGCCCACGTCATCCGGCCGGACCAGGTATTCGACACCCTGCCGTACAGCATCGGCCCGGCCCGCATCAAGGACTCGCACCCCTACCCCTCGCTCGATGTGGCCGGCATCCTGCAAAAATCGTCCAACGTCGGTTCCAGCAAGATCGCACTGATGATGAAGCCGGAAATGATGTGGCAGTTCTTCGACGACGTCGGCTTCGGCCGCCGTCCGCAGACCGGCTTCCCCGGCGAGGCCGCCGGCCGGCTGCGCCCCTACCACAGTTGGCGGCCGATCGAGCAGGCCACGATGAGCTACGGCCACGGCATCTCGGTCAGCCTGCTTCAACTGGCGCGGGCCTACACCATGTTCACCAACGACGGCACCCTGCTGCC
>JASLDQ010000325.1 GCA_030151505.1 Chromobacteriaceae bacterium | reverse complement strand
AGGCCGTCGGGGGCGTGGCGGAGTCGGGGTGATTCATGGGAGGTCCAGAGGCGGGCGAGGGCGGAAAGCCGCACTATGACGGGCCGGGAGCCGGCGTTCAATCATTCGTCGTAGCGACCATTCGATCCGTTTAGAATGGGACAGCCTTTTTGACTGGATTGCCCCGATGCCCGCCGTTTCGCCCCGCCTGACCCTGTTTGCCGCCTTCGTTGCGCTCTACCTGATCTGGGGGTCGACCTACCTCGCCATCCGCATCGGCGTCGAATCGTGGCCGCCGTTGATGATGGCGGGCCTGCGCTTCCTGGTGGCTGGCGCGCTGATGTACGGCTGGCTGCGCCTGCGCGGCGTGCCGGCGCCCAGCCGGCGGGAATGGGGCAGCGCGGCGCTGATCGGCGGGCTGCTGCTGGTGTGCGGCAACGGCGGGGTGACGGTGGCGGAGCAGTGGGTCGCCTCGGGCGTGGCCGCGCTGGGGGTGGCGACGGTGCCGCTGTTCACGCTGGTGTTCGCCGGGTTGTGGGGCCACCGCAATACCCGGCTGGAATGGGCCGGCATCGTGCTCGGGCTGGTCGGCATCGGCCTGCTCAATCTCGGCTCGAACATGCAGGCCAGTCCAGCCGGCGCGGCGCTGATCCTGTTCGCCGCGGCGACCTGGGCGCTGGGGTCGGTGTGGGGCAAGCATCTGCCCCTGCCGCAGGGACCGATGGCCGCCGCCGCCGAGATGCTGGCTGCCGGCGCGCTGCTGCTGGCCGGCAGCCAGCTGGCCGGCGAGAAGCTGACGGCCATGCCGGACGCGGCGGGCTGGGGGGCACTGGCTTATCTGGTGGTGTTCGGCTCGCTGATCGCGTTTTCGGCCTATCTCTACCTGCTCAAGACGGTGCGGCCGGCGGCGGCGACCAGCTACGCCTATGTCAATCCGGTGGTGGCGGTGCTGCTGGGCGTGATGTTCGCCGGCGAGAAAATCGGCCCGGCGGAGTGGGGGGCGATGACGGTGATCGTCGGGGCGGTGGCGCTGATCGGGCTGCCGCAGTGGCGCAGGCGCTGAGCGTTACGCGCCGGCCTTGCGCCGTCTTGCCACCAGCTGGGCCAGCGTGCGCGCCAGCGCCGGGTCGCTGACCCGCTGCGCGGCGGCGTCGAGCTGCTCGAGTGCCACGGCGTTCAGGGTCAGCGTCTTGGGCTTCTTGATTTGTTCGACCTCCACCCTCACTCTGATCTTCAGCCGCGACACCGGCCAGCCCGCCGCGGCCAGCGCATTGGCCAGACGGGCCTCCAGCGCCTTGAGCTTGGTGGCCACCGCGCCGGAGCGGGCGAACACCGTGACTTCGCCGTTGCGCAGGCAGACCGCCTCGCAGTTGTCGGCCAGTCCCGGCGTCAGCTCGCGCTTGAGTGCGGTATCGAGCTTGCGGAATGCCGCCGCCGCCCGGGCCAGGTCGGCCAGGGTGCGGTCGGTGCCGACCAGCTCGGTGAAGCTCGATGACGAATACATGGATGGTCCTCTGGTTCGGCGCCGATTATACGGCGCGCCGCCCGGTTGACGCTGTCTTCATGCCGGGCCGGGCGTGGTTGCC
Organism: Chromobacteriaceae bacterium; assembly: GCA_030151505.1. Lineage (GTDB taxonomy): Bacteria > Pseudomonadota > Gammaproteobacteria > Burkholderiales > Aquaspirillaceae > JASLDQ01. Next base: position 1,818 of record JASLDQ010000325.1, on the reverse strand, counting down.
TGTGCTAATATTCCCCTCATTTTTCTGCGGCGTCCCCGCCGGATTGTCACCACGATGATTTCCACCCTTCTGAAAAAAGTCTTCGGCAGCCGCAACGACCGGTTGCTCAAGCAGTACCGCGCGGTGGTCGCTCGCATCAACGCGCTGGAACCGGAGCTGCAAAAGCTGGCCGACGCGGCCCTGCAGCTCAAGACCTCCGAATTCAAGGAGCGGTTGGCCAAGGGCGAAACGCTCGACGCCATCCTGCCGGAAGCGTTCGCGGTGTGCCGCGAGGCCTCGCGCCGGGTGATGGGGATGCGCCACTTCGACGTGCAACTGATCGGCGGGATGACGCTCAACGACGGCAAGATCGCCGAAATGCGCACCGGCGAGGGCAAGACCCTGGTGGCGACGCTGCCGGCCTACCTCAACGCGCTGGCCGGCCAGGGCGTGCACGTGGTGACGGTGAACGACTACCTCGCCAGCCGCGACGCGGCGACGATGCAGCCGCTCTACAACTTCCTCGGCCTGTCGGTCGGCGTCAACCTGAGCCAGATGCCGCACGACGACAAGCAGGAAGCCTACGCCGCCGATATCACTTACGGCACCAACAACGAATTCGGCTTCGACTACCTGCGCGACAACATGGTCTACAGCCCGGCCGAGCGCGTGCAGCGCCCGCTGGCCTTTGCCGTGGTCGACGAAGTGGACTCGATCCTGATCGACGAGGCCCGCACCCCGCTGATCATCTCCGGCCCGGCCGACGACAACGTCGAGATGTACCGCCGCATGAACGCGATCCCGCCGCTCTTGAAGCGTCAGGAAGCCGAAGACGGCGAGGGCGACTACTGGGTCGACGAGAAGGCGCATTCGGTGCTGCTGTCCGAAGCCGGCTTCGAGCACGCCGAAGAAACCCTGATCGCCGCCGGCCTGCTCAAGGAAGGCGACAGCCTGTATTCGGCCGCCAACATTTCCCTGATGCACCACCTGATGGCCGCGCTGCGCGCCCACGCGCTGTTCCACCTCGACCAGCACTACGTGGTGCAGGACGACCAGATCGTCATCGTCGACGAGTTCACCGGCCGCCTGATGGCAGGCCGCCGCTGGAGCGAAGGCCTGCATCAGGCGGTGGAAGCCAAGGAAGGCGTGGAAATCCAGCGCGAGAACCAGACGCTGGCCTCGATCACCTTCCAGAACTACTTCCGCCTGTACAAGAAGCTGTCGGGCATGACCGGCACCGCCGACACCGAGGCGTTCGAGTTCCAGTCGATCTACGGGCTGGAAACGGTGGTGATTCCGACCAACAAACCGATGGTGCGCCAGGACAGCCTCGATCTGGTCTACCGCACCGCCGACGAAAAATTCCGCGCCATCATCGCCGACATCCGCGCCTGCCGCGAACGTGGCCAGCCGGTGCTGGTGGGTACGACCAGCATTGAAAGCTCGGAGCTGCTGTCGCAGTTCCTGACCCGCGAAAAAGTCACCCACGAAGTGCTCAACGCCAAGCAGCATGCCCGCGAAGCCGACATCGTCGCGCAGGCCGGCCGCGCCGGCGCGGTCACCATCGCCACCAACATGGCCGGTCGCGGCACCGACATCGTGCTGGGCGGCAGCATCGCGCCGGACCTCAAGCTGATCGAGGGCTCGGATGCCAGCGATGCCGACAAGGCCGCCAAGACCGAGCTGTTGAAGACCGAGTGGAAACAGCGCCACGACGCGGTGCTGGCCGCCGGCGGCTTGCACATCATCGGCACCGAACGGCACGAATCGCGCCGCATCGACAACCAGCTGCGTGGCCGTTCCGGCCGCCAGGGCGACCCGGGCAGCTCGCGCTTCTAC
>JASLDQ010000318.1 GCA_030151505.1 Chromobacteriaceae bacterium | reverse complement strand
GGAAACCGGCATGAACCAGCCCCATCTGCTGACGGTGTGGAACAAGATCCTGGCCTCGCCGCTGTTCGGGCTGGCGCTGACGCTGATCGCCTTCCAGATCGCGATGGCCATCTTCGTCCGCGGCAGGCGCCACCCGCTGCTCAATCCCATCCTGATCGCTGCGGCCATCGTCTGCACGGTGCTGGTCGCCAGCGACATCCACTACGAGCAGTACATGAACGGCGCGCGCATGATCCAGTTCCTGCTCGGTCCGGCCACGGTGGCGATGGCCGTGCCGCTCTACCTGCACATGGCCACGCTCAAGAAGATGCTGGTGCCGGTGCTGGTCGGCATCGGTGGCGGGGTGGTGATTGCCACCTCCAGCGCCTGGTTCATCGGCAAGGCGCTGGGCGCCAGCACCGTCACCCTGTTATCGCTCAGCCCCAAGTCCGTGACCACGCCGATCGCGATGGGCATCGCCGAGAAGATCGGCGGCCTGCCCTCGCTCGCCGCCGCCATCGTCATCGTGACCGGCATCGTCGGGGCGGTCTGCGGCCCGACCCTGTTCAAGCTGATGGGCATCACCGATCCCAGCGTCAAAGGCATCGCCATCGGCGTCGGCGCCCACGGCATCGGCACGGCGCGCGCCTTTCAGCTCAACGAGGAAATGGGCGCTTTCGCCGGGCTGGCGATGGCAATGGCCGGCCTGCCGACCGCCGTGTTCATCCCGGTCCTGCTCGCGGCGACCGGCGTGCACTAAAGCCCACGCGCCCCTCCGGTCCCCATCCGGGTTCAGGCGGCCGCAACGGCGGACCGCCTACCTCCGGCCCGAACGCAAAAAGCCCATCCGTGTTGCGGATGGGCTTTTTTGGGTCCTGCCGGCGGGCACCGGCGCGGAATCAGGCCTGCTGAGCGCGGGCGATACCGTCGACCAGTTCCTTCTTGGCGGCGTCGACGCCGTCCCAGCCGGTGATCTTCACCCACTTGCCCTTTTCCAGATCCTTGTAGTGCTCGAAGAAGTGCACCATCTGGTCGCGCAAGAGCTGCGACAGGTCTTCCAGCTTTTCGATGTGCTTGTACATCGGGCACAGCTTTTCCACCGGAACGGCGACCAGCTTGGCATCGATGCCGGCTTCGTCTTCCATCTTGATCATGCCCAGCGCACGGCAGCGCACCACCGACGACGGCGGCAGCGGGAACGGGGTCACCACCAGCACGTCGACCGGATCGCCATCGTCCGACAGGGTTTGCGGCACGAAGCCGTAGTTGGCCGGATAGGCCATCGAGGTGCCCATGAAGCGGTCGACGAACAGGGCGCCGGAGTCCTTGTCCAGCTCGAACTTGATCGGAGCGGCGTTGGCGGAGATTTCGATGATGACGTTGAAGTCGTTCGGCATGTCCTTGCCGGCGGGGATGCGGTCGATGTTCATGAAGAATCCTCTGGATGGAATTGTAGTCTGAGGTAAAAACCGGCGGAATTATAGAACCAGTTTCCCCGGCCGGTCACGGTCGGACGCAGATGAGCGCACGGTTTATCGACAAACCGCCTCATGCGGCAGGCATGCGGCCCGCACCGGGAACGAACAGTTCCGCCAGCCAGTCGACGAATGCCCGGACCCGCGGCGGCAGATTGCGCTGATCCGGATAGAGCACCGACAGCGGCAAGGACGGCGGCCGGTGGCGCGGCAGCAGCTCCACCAGCGAGCCGGTCGCCAGCAGGGATTCCACGCGATAGCGCGGCACCTGCACAATCCCCAGCCCCGCCTCGCAGGCCGCCACATAGGCGTCGCTGTTGTTGACCGACACCGTCGCCGGCAAGGTGTGGGCCTCCACTCTCCCGCCGACACGGAATTCGAGCGGCACCAGCCTGCCGGTCGAAGCCGACAGATAGTTCACGGCCCGGTGCCGCTCCAGATCCGCCAGCGTGGCCGGTGTGCCATGGCGGGCCAGATAGGCCGGACTGGCGCAACTGGCCTGCTCGAGATCGGCCAGCCGGCGCGCCGCCAGCGAGGAATCACGCAAGACTCCGATCCGCAGCACGCAATCCACGCCCTCCCGCACCAGATCGATCTGGCGATCGCCCACCCCGATTTCGATCTCGATCAGGGGGTAACGGTCGCAGAAGGCAGGCAGGGCCGGAATGACCAGCAGGCGACCGATCGAGGCCGGCAGATCCACCTTCACCCGCCCGCGGGGATGACTGGCAGCTTGCGAGAACGAGGATTCCGCCGCTTCGATATCCGACAGGATGGCCAGGCATCGCCGGTAGTAGTCCTCCCCGTCGTGCGTCACGCTCACCTGACGGGTCGTGCGCTGCAACAGACGCACCCCGAGATGAGTTTCGAGCTGCTTGATGATCTGGGTGGCCGAGGCCCGCGGCAGGTCCAGTTGCTCGGCCGCGCGGGTAAAGCTGCCCAGCTCGACGATGCGGGTGTAAAGCCGCATGGCCTGAAAACGATCCACGTTAGCGCCACCCTCGATTGTTTGCGAAACGCAAACAGTGTTGCCATTTTTCCGGCATTTATCAATGCAACGACAACAACCACAATGTCCCCGGCTCCGCGGTTAGGCATCGAACGGATGCCGGGCGGCGCCTTGCCGCCCCGACCGGATGACAGGTCTTGCGGGCCCGCCGCGAGCACTTCCCAACTCCCGCCCCGGAGAATCGACAATGACACAGCGAGACTGGTCCGTTTCAGCCGTCACCGCAGGATTTCTGGCCGTCCTGATTTCCTATTCAGGCCCGTTGGTCATCTTTTTTCAGGCGGCCAGGGTCGCCAACCTGCCCAATGACATGATCGCCTCATGGGTATGGGCCATTTCCATCGGCGCGGCCGTGTCGGGGATGCTGTTGAGCTGGAAGCTGAAGGTGCCGGTGGTGACGGCGTGGTCGGCGCCGGGCACCGCGCTGCTGCTTACGCTGCTGCCCCGCATCACGCTGAATCAGGCGGTCGGCGCCTATCTCACGGCGGCCTTCATCATTTTCCTGATCGGCATGTCGGGCTATTTCGACAAGATCATGCAGCGCATCCCCAAGGGCATCGCCGCGGGCATGATGGCCGGCATTCTGTTCCAGTTCGGCACCAGTGCGTTCAAGTCCGTCGCCTCCATGCCGGTGCTTGCCCTCGGAATGATCGCCGCCTATCTCGTATTCAAGCGGACGCTCCCGCGCTACAGCATCGTGCTGGTGCTGCTGTCCGGCGTCGCGCTCACCCTGTCGACGGGCAATGCCCATCTGGGCGGTATTCAGCTGCATGTCGTCACGCCGGTGTTCATCCGGCCGGAATGGAGCTGGGCAAGCACTCTGAGCCTGGCCTTGCCGCTGGTCATGGTCAGCCTGACCGGCCAGTACCTGCCCGGCATGGCGATCCTGCGGGTGGCCGGCTACACCACCCCCGCCCGGCCGCTGATCGCGGCCACCAGTCTGGCTTCGATGGCGGTGGCCTTCTTCGGCGGCATCACCATCGTGATCGCGGCGATTACCGCCGCCCTGTGCACCGGCAAGGATGCGCACGAAGATCCTGCCAGGCGCTATGTGGCCGGCATCGCCAACGGCGTGTTCTATTTGATCGGGGGGACGTTCGGTGGCGCCATCGTGCAGTTGTTCACCGCGCTGCCGCAGGAATTCGTCGCCGTACTGGCAGGATTGGCGCTGATCGGCGCCATCACCGCCAATGTGATGGGTGCAGTCGGCGAAGAGAACCACCGCGAGGCCTCGGTCATCACCTTCCTCGCCACCGCCTCGGGCATGAGCTTCCTCGGGCTGGGCTCGGCGTTCTGGGGCGTCGTCATCGGGTCGGTCAGCTATCTGGTTCTGAACAAGCCTTACCGGCAGCGGGCCAAGCACCCCGAAAATGCGCCGGAGCCCGGTACCTCGGCCGCCGCGCCGCAGGTACGCTCGCAGCAGGCGTAACGGAACCAGGACCGCACGCGAGGCAAAGGATGCGGGACGCCATCCGGCAAACAGGCGGCATCACGGTATAATCGTGGCCTTCCTGACCCGATCCGGTGGCTTCGCCATGCTCGACCAACTGATTACCGAATTCGACAAAGGTTTGCGGACCGTATTCGCCTCCGCCTCCAGCCTGCGCGCCCATCCCGATGCCGGGATCGACGACGCCGACATGACCGAGGCCGAGCGGCAGCATGCACTGGGACTGATGCGGATCAATCACTGCGGTGAAGTCTGCGCCCAGGCGCTGTATCAGGGACAGGCACTGACCGCCCGCGACCCGGCCGCCCGCGAAGCCCTGAAACACGCCGCCTGGGAAGAAACCGAGCACCTGGCCTGGACCGAACGCCGCATCGCCGAACTGGGCGGCCACAAGAGCCTGTTCAACCCGCTGTGGTATGCCGGTTCGCTCGCCATGGGAGTCACGGCCGGTCTTCT
>JASLDQ010000284.1 GCA_030151505.1 Chromobacteriaceae bacterium | reverse complement strand
TGTCGCCGAAATCGCCCACGGTGGTGCCGAAGGTGATTTCCTTCTTGGCCGGATCGGCGGCAAAGGCGGAAGCGCTCAGGGCGGCGCCGACGAGGGTGGCGGCGGCGAGTTTCAGGAATGTGCGACGCATGAATGCTCCTTGTTGGATGTGTCTTGGTGCTGCGGGCTGACGGCTTAACGCTTATCGAGCCGGGCGGCGATGCGATTGCCGGCGAACTGGATGATCTGCACGATGACGACCAGCAGCGCCACCATGCCGAGCATCACGTCCGACTGGAAACGGTAGTAGCCGTAGCGGATGGCCAGGTCGCCGATGCCGCCGCCGCCCACCACCCCGGCCACGGCCGAGTAGCTGAGAAAGCTGATGGTGAGGATGGTGAGGTTGGACACCAGCCCGGCGCGGCCTTCCACCAGCAGCACCTTCACGATGATCTGCAGCGGACTCGCGCCCATCGCCTGCGCCGCCTCGATCACGCCCTTGGGAATCTCGCGCAGGGTCTGCTCCACCAGTCGGGCCAGATAGGGAATGGCGGCGAAGGACAGCGGCACGGCGGCGGCGACCGGACCGATGGTCGAGCCGACCACCAGCCGGGTCAGCGGCACCAGCGACACCATCAGGATGATGAAGGGAAAGGAGCGCACCAGATTGACGAACCAGCCGAGCACGCCGTTGACGAGCCGGTTTTCGTACAACTGACCCGACTGGGTCAGGTAGAGGATGACGCCGAGCGGACCGCCGACCAGCAGCGCGGCCAACAGGCCGATGCCGAGCATCTGGCCGGTTTCGATGCACGCCTGCCAGATTTCCGGCCCCATCATCAGCAGGTTGTCGAAGCTGAAATTTTCCATTGCCTACACCTCCGCCAGCAGCGCTTGCGCCAGTTCGGTCTTGGGTTGCGCCACTTGGTCAACCACGTCGAACACCTCGACGATGCGGCCGTGTTCCAGCACCGCCGCGCGGTGGCAGATCGAGCGCACCACGTCCATTTCGTGGGTCACGATGACGATGGTCACCTTGAGCCGCCGATTGATCTCATGCAGGAAATCGAGGATGTTGCGGGTCGTCTTGGGGTCGAGTGCGCTGGTCGGCTCGTCGGCCAGAATGACGTGTGGACTGGGCGCCAGCGCGCGGGCAATGCCGACGCGCTGCTTCTGCCCGCCCGACAGTTCGGCCGGATAGTGGCCGGCGCGGTCGGACAGGCCGACGATGTCGAGACACTCGGCCACGCGGGCGTCGATGTCGGCCTGTTTCCAGCCGGCCAGCTCCAGCGGAAAGGCGATGTTGCCGGCGACGGTGCGGTTGGCCAGCAGATTGAACTGCTGGAAGATCATGCCGATATTCTGGCGCGCCCGGCGCAAGGCAACGGCCGACAGCCCGGTCAGCTCCTTGCCGTCGACCCAAACCTCGCCGGCGTCCGGCCGTTCCAGCAGGTTGATCAGACGCAGCAAGGTCGACTTGCCGGCGCCCGATGCGCCGATCAGGCCGAATATTTCACCGGAACGGATTTCCAGGTCGCTGTCCGCCACCGCGTGGAAATCGCCTCCCTGCGGCCGTGCATACGTCTTGCGCACGCCCTTGAGTTCGATCATGCCCCCTCCTTCGCATCGCGCCGACGGAATCGCCGCACGATGTCTACATACGAAAAAACCCGCCGATATGCATCTGGCGGGTTCGGAAACGGCTAGTCGTCCGGAAGGGAAGTTTCCCTCACGCTTTAGCTGTTTTACGCCCGCAAGCTGTATCAAATCGGCGTCAATCCAATGCGGTCGATAATCCTGTCGTTCGACTCCACTGTCAAATGAAAAAATACGAAAACCATATAACTTCAGCACAGCGTTCCGCAGCGCGGCCACCCCATGACGGCGCGCCAGCCCCCGGACGTTCGCGCCATAACAGCCGGATGGTGCTGCCCGAGGCCCGAAGCGGGCCGGCCACGGTTATGATGCTCGCCCGTCGCCACAACAATCATGGAATACCGCCGTGCCTTATCTTGTCGCCATCACCCTGGTCTGGGCGCTGTCGTTCAGCCTGATCGGTCACTACCTGGCCGGACAGGTGGACAGCGATTTCGCGGTGCTGACCCGGGTGGTGCTGGCCGGCGCGGTCTTCCTGCCTTTCGCCCGCTGGCGCGGCGTGGCCACGCCGATCAAGCTCGGCACGATGGCGGCCGGCGCGCTGCAGTTCGGCCTGACCTATCTGTGCCTGTACCGCTCCTATGCCTATCTGAGCGTGGCGGAAGTCCTGCTGTTCACCATCTTCACACCGGTCTACATCACCCTGCTCGACGACCTGCTGAAACGGCGCTTCTCGCCGTGGGCGCTGCTGGCAACGCTGGTGGCGGTGGCCGGCGCGCTGGTGATCCGCTTCGACCGGCTGGGCGGGGATTTCCTCGCCGGCTTCCTGCTGCTGCAGCTCGCCAACCTCAGTTTCGCCGCCGGCCAGGTCGGCTACACCGCCCTCGTGGCCCGTCATCCGACCGCGCTGCCGCAATACCGCTATTTCGGCTACTTCTTTGCCGGCGCGCTGCTGGTGGCCCTGCCGTCCTTCCTGATGTTCGGCAATGCCGCCAGGCTGCCGCACACGCCGGAGCAATGGGGCGCGCTGCTGTTCATGGGCTGGGGGGCGTCGGCGCTGGGCTTTTATCTGTGGAACAAGGGGGCATGCATGGTGGACGCCGGCACACTGGGAATCATGAACAACATGCACATTCCGGCCGGCCTGCTCATCAATCTGGCGATCTGGAATCGCGATGCCGACCTGCCCCGCCTGCTGGCAGGCGGCACGCTGATGGGGGCGGCGCTGTGGGTCAACGCCAGGGGACGGCACAACTAGCGGGACGGGATGTTCCGGGTCAGGCCGGCCCCGGGACGACAGGCAACAAAAAACCTCCCGACCAAGTGGCGAGGAGGTTTTTTCACGAATCCATCGGAGAACCAGACAATTACTTGAGCTTGGTTTCTTTGTAGATGACGTGCTTGCGGGCAACCGGATCAAACTTCTTGATTTCCATCTTTTCCGGCATGGTGCGCTTGTTTTTGGTAGTGGTGTAGAAGTGACCGGTACCAGCGGTCGATTCCAGCTTGATCTTGTCACGCATGGTGGCGTACCTCAGTCAATACAGTGTTAATTACAGCTCGCCGCGGGCGCGCAGATCGGCCAGAACGACGTCAATGCCGACTTTGTCGATGGTGCGCAGGGCAGCGTTCGAAACGCGCAGACGGACCCAACGATTTTCGCTTTCCACCCAGAAACGGCGGTATTGCAGGTTCGGCAGGAAGCGACGCTTGGTCTTGTTGTTGGCGTGGGAGACGTTGTTCCCGGTCATCGGACGCTTGCCCGTGACTTTGCAAACTCGCGCCATGGTTGAATCTCCAGAATCCGGTAAAAGGCGGCTTTATATCATAAAAACAGCGCCCTACTCAAGCATCTGATCGGAATGAAAAACGAACGACATGGATGCCCGCGCCAACCGGCGCCCCGCCCAATACGCGAAACCGGCCTTCCCCGCAAGGCGTTTGTTTGTCGTCTAAAGTCAACGTGTTGCGCCGCCCGTACAATTGAAGCGCCCGGCCCTTTTGGGCTAAAATCCCGGATTCTGTAGAGCCTGTATCCTCATGACCAAGTATATCTTCGTAACCGGCGGCGTCGTTTCCTCGCTGGGCAAAGGCATTGCAGCCGCCTCCATCGCGGCCATTCTCGAATCGCGTGGCCTCAAGGTCACCATGCTGAAGCTCGACCCCTACATCAACGTCGACCCGGGCACGATGAGCCCCTTCCAGCACGGCGAAGTGTTCGTCACCGAAGACGGTGCCGAAACCGACCTCGACCTCGGCCACTACGAGCGCTTCATCAAGGCCAAGATGAAGAAAAGCAACAACTTCACCACCGGCCAGGTGTACGAATCGGTCATCAGCAAGGAACGCCGCGGCGACTACCTCGGCGGCACTGTGCAGGTCATCCCGCACATCACCGACGAAATCAAGCTGAAGATGGGCGAAGGCGCGGCCGATGCCGACGTCGCCATCGTCGAAATCGGCGGCACGGTCGGCGACATCGAATCGCTGCCCTTCCTCGAAGCCATCCGCCAGATGCGCTCCAACATCGGTCGCAAGAACACCCTGTACGTGCACCTGTCCTACGTGCCGTTCATCGCCACCGCCGGCGAAATCAAGACCAAGCCGACCCAGCACTCGGTGCGCGAGCTGCGCGAGATCGGCATCCAGCCCGACATCCTGCTGTGCCGCATGGACCGCGAGCTGCCGGAAGACGAAAAGCGCAAGATCGCCCTGTTCTGCAATGTCGAAGAAAACGCCGTGATCGGCTGCTACGACTCGGACAGCATCTACAAGGTGCCGGGCATGCTGCACGCGCAGGGCATCGACGACATCATTTGCGAACACCTGCAGCTGGAACTGCCGAAGGCCGACCTGTCGGCCTGGAACGACATCATCGACGCGATCGAACACCCGCAGCACGAGGTGAACATCGCCATGGTCGGCAAATACGTCGACCTGACCGAATCGTACAAATCGCTGTCCGAGGCGCTCAAGCACGCCGGCATCCACACCCGCAGCCAGGTCAACATCCACTACATCGACTCGGAAGACGTCGAGCGCGACGGTTGCGCCGCCCTCAAGGGCATGGACGCGATCCTGGTGCCCGGCGGCTTCGGCAAGCGCGGCGTGGAAGGCAAGATCAAGGCCGTGCGCTACGCCCGCGAAAACAAGGTGCCCTACCTCGGCATCTGTCTTGGCATGCAGATCGCCCTGATTGAATACGCCCGCGACGTGGCCGGCATGAGCGACGCCAACTCGACCGAGTTCGACAACGACACCACCCACCCGGTGGTTGCGCTGATCGACGAGTGGGTCAACCACGACGGCAAGGTCGAAACCCGCGACGAAAATTCCAACCTCGGCGGCACCATGCGCCTGGGCGGCCAGCAGTGCGACCTCGAACCGGGCTCGCTCGCCGCACGCATCTACGGCGCCGAACAGATCGTCGAGCGCCACCGCCACCGCTACGAAGTGAACAATCACTACGTGCCGCGACTCGAAGCGGCAGGGCTGAAGATCTCCGGCCGCTCGCACGGCGCCGAAGCGCTGGTGGAAACCATCGAGCTGCCGGACCATCCGTGGTTCTTTGCCTGCCAGTTCCACCCGGAATTCACCTCCACCCCGCGCGACGGCCATCCGCTGTTCAAGGCCTACATCGAGGCGGCGCTGGCGAATCAATCGTCGAAGGCCTAACCCGTCAAACGTCGCAAATGAAACGCGAAACGCGCCATACGCGCCCCGCTTCGCGTTTCAACGGCCCACGTTTCACGTCGGAGACAAACATGCAACTCTGTGGATTCAACGTCGGCATCGACCAGCCGCTGTTCCTGATCGCCGGCCCCTGCGTGATCGAGGGCGAGCAGTTCGCCATCGATACCGCCGGCCAGTTGAAGGAAATCGCCGCCAGGGTCGGCATCCCCTTCATCTACAAATCCAGCTTCGACAAGGCCAACCGCAGTTCGGGCAAATCCTTCCGCGGCTTCGGCATCGACGAGGGCCTGCGCATTCTCGACAAGGTGAAGACCCAAGTCGGCGTGCCAGTGCTGACCGACGTGCACACCGAAGAGCAGGTTCCGCAGGTCGCCGCCGTGGTCGACGTGCTGCAGACGCCGGCTTTCCTCGCCCGCCAGACCGATTTCATCCGTGCGGTCGCTCAGTCGGGCAAGCCGGTGAACATCAAGAAGGGCCAGTTCATGGCGCCGGGCGACATGGTCAACGTGATCGACAAGGCGCGCGAAGCCGCTGTCGAAGCCGGCCTAGACCCCGACGTGTTCATGGCCTGCGAACGTGGCGCTTCCTTCGGCTACAACAACCTTGTGTCCGACATGCGCAGCCTCGCCATCATGCGCAACACCGGCTGCCCGGTGGTGTACGACGCCACCCACTCGGTGCAATTGCCCGGCGGCCAGGGCACCAGCTCGGGCGGCCAGCGCGAGTTCGTGCCGGTACTGGCCCGCGCCGCGGTGGCGGCCGGCATCTCCGGCCTGTTCATGGAAACCCATCCCAACCCGTGCGAGGCGATGAGCGACGGCCCCAACGCCTGGCCGCTGCCGCGCATAGAGGCGCTGCTGGAACAACTGGTGGCGCTCGACCGGCTGGTCAAATCGACCCCGCTGGCGGAAAACTCGCTGTAAACCTTTCGGGGCGCTCCATGCAGGGCGCCTCTTGTTTTGTCCAAAAAACCATTCGTTTGATAGGGGAAAAAATGAGTTCGATCGTTGACGTGATCGCCCGCGAAATTCTGGATTCCCGCGGCAATCCGACCGTCGAATGCGACGTGCTGCTGGAAAGCGGCGTGCTGGGCCGCGCGGCGGTGCCGAGCGGCGCCTCGACCGGCGAGAAGGAAGCGCTGGAGCTGCGCGACGGCGACAAGGCCCGCTATCTGGGCAAGGGCGTCCTCAAGGCTGTCGACAACATCAACACCGAAATCTGCGAAGCGATCATCGGTCTGGACGCGGCCGATCAAGCCTTCATCGACAAGACCCTGCT
>JASLDQ010000249.1 GCA_030151505.1 Chromobacteriaceae bacterium | reverse complement strand
TGGGAAGAACTGCAGAAAATGGCGACCCAGGCCGAGCTGTCGGGCCGGCCGCTCAAGGAAATGCTGCACCTGATCCTGACCGACGTCGAAATGCCGGAAATGGATGGATTCATCCTGACAAAAACCATCAAGAACGACCCTCGATTCAACGGCATACCGGTATTGATGCACTCGTCGCTGTCGGGCAACTCCAACCAACGCCTTGGTCAATCGGTGGGCGTGGATGACTATGTCTCCAAGTTTGAACCGCAAAAGCTCTCCATCAAGATCCGCGAAATGCTGAAAATCGCCTGACGGCGACTCATGAGGTTAAACATGGTATCCAACGACGCCTCCCTGCTGGCGAACATCGATGCCCGCACCAAGCTGGCTGGCTCCAACAAAATGGAGATCCTGCTGTTTTCGCTCGGCACGCGTGAAATTTTCGGCATCAACGTCTTCAAAGTCAGAGAAGTCTCGCAAACACCGGAAATCACCAAAACGCCGAACATGCCGTTCGGCGTTCACGGCGTCATTTCGCTTCGCGGCAACATCATTCCGATCATCTCGCTGGCCAAGTTCGTCGGCGCGGCCGATGCGGATACCCGCAAATACGAATCGATGATCGTCACCGAATTCAACAAGAGCACTCAGGCTTTTCTGGTCGACTCGGTCGATCGCATCATCCGGGTGGACTGGGACAGGATGCGCGCGCCTGACAACATGATGTCGGGCGGGCAGGCGATGATTACCGCCGTAACGGAGCTGGACGACGGCAAGCTGGTTTCGATTCTCGATGTCGAACAGATCCTTGCCAGCGTGGTGGGTGAAACCCGGATTCCGGAAATTCCGCATGCGGGTCTCGAATCTGACCAGTTCGTTTTCTTCGTCGATGACTCGGTGGTGGCCCGCAAGGAAATCACCTCGGTGCTCGACAAAATGGGGGCCAAGTACCATCAGGCCAACAATGGCCGGGAAGCCTGGGAAAGACTGCAGGCCTTCGCCAATCGGCCGTGGGCTGAAGGACAGAGCCTGCACGATAGCCTCAAACTCATTCTGGTCGATGCCGAAATGCCGGAAATGGACGGTTATGTGCTGACGCGGAACATCAAGTCGGACAAACGCTTCGCCGGCATTCCGGTCGTGATGCACTCGTCGCTGTCGTCCAATGCCAACCGTGCCATGGGTTCATCCGTCGGTGTCGATGCCTATGTAGCCAAATTCGAGCCCGCTCTCCTGGCGGAAACCATGCTGCCTTTTTTGCAAAGATAGGCGAGGCGGTTCCCACACACTTGGGATAGAATCCGCCCGTTTTACAGCCCACCAGTAATTTAGTAGGACGCCGAAATGATCGAGGCAGCAGAAAAAAACATCCGGTTCCTTGTCGTCGACGACTTCTCGACGATGCGTCGCATCCTCCGCAACCTGCTGAAGGAATTAGGCTTCACCAATGTGGATGAAGCAGAAGACGGCACGGCGGCCTTGCACAAACTGCGCACCCAGTCTTTCGACTTTGTCGTTTCCGACTGGAACATGCCGAACATGACCGGCATCGAGCTGTTGCGCGCAGTACGGGCAGACAATCAGCTCAAGCACCTGCCCTTTTTGATGATTACGGCCGAGGCCAAACGCGAGAACATCATCGAAGCGGCACAGGCCGGTGCCCATGGCTATATCGTTAAGCCATTCACCGCCGCCACACTGGAAGAGAAGCTCGGCAAAATCTTCCAGACCCTGAACAAGTAATTGAGGCAAACCGAGGTAGCTATCGTGCAGGATAACCTTTTGGAAACCGGCGGCGACTCGCCCGAACTCGAAGCCCTGTTCGACAGCATCGCCACCCAAAATCGAGCGCCCGCAGCTGCCCCCGCCCCGGTCGACATCGGTGGCGATTCCCCCGAGCTGCAAGCCCTGTTTGACACCGTCGTGACCCAGACCCATACAGCCAGCGTCCTCTCGGCACCGGTAGCCCCTGCTCCGGCGGACACAAGCGGCGACTCCGATGAACTGCAGGCCTTGTTCGATACCGTCGCGGCCGAATTCAGCCCGCCTGACGACACACCCGCCGCAGCCATCGCGAGCCCGTCCAACGCCAGTGCCGGTGAAATGTATTCCAAGGTCGGTCAGCTGACGCGGAAGCTGCATGACGCGCTGCATGAGCTTGGTTATGACAAATCGCTCGAACGCGCGGCCAGCGCCATTCCCGATGCCAAGGATCGGCTGTCCTACATCGCAACGCTGACAGAAAACGCTGCCGAGCGGGCGTTGAACGCCACCGACCGGGCTCAACCCCACCAGGACGATCTGGAAAGCGAAGCCCAGGGTTTGTCCCAACGCTGGGACAAACTGTATGCAAACCAGTTGTCCGTCGAAGAGTTCAAGGCGCTCGGCCAAGCGACCCGAGCCTACCTGTCCGCCGTCCCAGCCCACACCCAGGCCACCAAACATGAGTTGATGGAAATCGTCATGGCTCAGGACTTTCAGGATCTGACAGGCCAAGTGATTAAGAAAGTCGTCGAGATGGTTCAGGGCATGGAGCGGGAACTTCTCTCCTTCCTGATGGAATATCAGCCGGAAATCCGCATCGAGCCGGATCACGAAGGTCTGGAAAACGGCCCGGTGGTCAACGCAGCAGGTCGCACCGACGTGGTCACCAACCAACAGCAGGTCGACGACCTTCTCGCCAGCCTGGGTTTCTGAGCCCGGACACAGCGCCCGACACCACAAAAATACAACGAGGCTTACATGAGCGATTTCGCCGGAATGGAAGAACTCCTGCAGGATTTCCTGACCGAATCGTCGGAACTCCTGTCAGATGTCGACAACAAGCTCGTCGAACTGGAAAAGCAGCCGAACAACCGAAATCTGCTGAACGACATTTTCCGCGGCTTTCACACCATCAAGGGCGGGGCGGGTTTCCTCAACGCCACCCCTCTCGTTGCCCTGTGCCACCGCACGGAAAACCTGTTCGACAAATTACGCAACGACGAGCTTCAGCTCAACAGCGAAATCATGGACGCCATCCTTGACGCCACCGGCGTGGTGCGGGACATGTTCGCTTTCTTGGCGCAGAAACGCATGCCGGATAGCGCCGATCCGCAATTGCTGGCCAATCTCGATGCAGCCCTTAATGGACAGCTGAGTGCCCCCGCTCCGGCCGCTGCAGCGCCGGCTCCGGCGGCAGTGCCTGCCGCGGCCAAAGCAGGAGAACCTGACTGGCAACAGCTGTATCAAGCCGTCGTCGTGCCGGCTTCCGCCGTTCCGGCAGCACCGGTGACGCCGGCCCCGGCACCGGTCGCGCCGGCCCAGGCAGCCCCGGTCACACGCAAAGCACCGCCCCCCAGTACTGCGGCCCCGCAGGAAGCCACGATCCGCATCGACACCCAGCGTCTGGATCAGGTGCTGAACCTGTCGGGTGAAATCGGGCTGACCAAGAACCGCCTGACCACGATCCGGACTGAAATCGTTCAGGGCAAGATCAATCCGAATACGGTCCGGGCACTGGATGAAGCTGTCAGCCAGC
Organism: Chromobacteriaceae bacterium; assembly: GCA_030151505.1. Lineage (GTDB taxonomy): Bacteria > Pseudomonadota > Gammaproteobacteria > Burkholderiales > Aquaspirillaceae > JASLDQ01. The sequence continues at coordinate 3,614 of JASLDQ010000249.1, read as the reverse complement.
TTGACCTCTTGGTGGGCGACCTGCAGAACGCGGTGATGAAGACCCGCATGCAGCCGATCGGCCGCCTGTTCCAGAAATATCCGCGCCTCGCCCGCGACCTCGCCCGCCAACTGGGCAAGGAAGTGGAACTGGTGCTGTCGGGCGAAGAAACCGAACTCGACAAAACCATGATCGAGGACCTGAACGACCCGCTCGTTCACCTCGTACGCAATGCGGTCGACCATGGCGTGGAAACGCCGGAAGAGCGCATCGCCGCCGGCAAGAAACCGCAGTCAGTCGTCGAACTGTCCGCCCAGCAGGTGGGCGACCACATCGTCATCGAGATCAACGACGACGGCAAGGGCATGCGTGCCGACATGCTGCGCAAGAAGGCCGTCGAAAAGGGGCTGATCGACGCCGAAACCGCCAACAGCCTGGAAGACAAGCAGGCCTTGCAGTTGATCTTCCTGCCGGGTTTCTCGACCAAGGACCAGATTTCCAGCGTGTCCGGGCGCGGCGTGGGCATGGACGTGGTCCGCACCAACATTCAGAAGCTCAACGGCCGCATCGACATCTCGTCCGAGCCGGGTGAAGGCACCCGCCTCAGCATCTCGCTGCCGCTGACGCTGGCCATTCTGCCGGTGCTGGTGGTACGCGTATGCAACCAGCCGTTTGCCGTGCCGCTGGCGATGGTGCGCGAAATCATCCCGATCGAGCAGAACAGCATCCAAGAAGTCTCCGGCCGCCCGACCATCGTCGTGCGTGACGAGATCCTGCCGGTACGCTCGCTGGCGGACCTGCTGGGCTGGCAACCGACGCAGGAGCCCGCGTTTGGCGTGCTGATGCAATCGGCCGAGAAGTCTTTCATCCTGTCCATCGATGCCTTTGTCGGCCGCGACGACGTGGTGATCAAGCCGTTGCAGAACATCCGCCCCAACGGCGTTGCCGGCGCCACGCTCTCCGGCGACGGCTCGGTCGTGCTGGTGCTCGATATGGAAGACCTGCTCTCGGGCAAGGGAGAAAAGCAGTCCCGCAGCGGCATGCAGCTGCTTGAATTCGGAGCCTGACCCTCTCCCCTCCCGTCCGCAACGCGCCCCCAGACGGGGGCGCGCTTTTTTGGAGCGCAGTAGACCCCATGTCCTTTTCCGCCTTCATCGGCCGTCAATCGGTACTCAACCGCAACCAGCAGATCATCGGCTATGAACTGCTGTTCCGCCTGAGCGGCCAGGCCCATACCACCGATTTCGACAGCGATATACAGGCGGGCACCCATGTGCTGGTGAACACGCTGTCCAACATGGACTCCCACACGCTTATCGGCAACAAGCTCGCCTTCATCAATATCGGCAGCCAGATGCTGATGAGCGACTTCCTCGAACTGCTCCACCCGCAACGGGTCATCCTCGAGCTGGCCGGAACGATCGAAGCCAATGAGGCCGCCCTGGCGCGCGCACGCCAGCTGCGCGCGCACGGTTTCGGCATTGCGCTGGACGATTTCCACTACGGCAGCGGACAAGAGGCCTTTCTGGCAACAGCCAATTACGTCAAGCTGAACCTCGCCCGCCTGGGGACTGACGAGCTGCAGCGGACCAGCCAGAAACTCATGCAGCTGCCCGTCATCCAGATCGCAGAGCACGTCCAGACGCGCGAGGAATTCGCCTTCTGCCACGAGCTGGGCATGGACGGCTTTCAGGGACACTACTTCGCCAAACCCGAAACGCTCAGCGCCCGCACCGTCCACCCCAGCCTCCACAACATCCTCAACCTGCTCAACATGCTGCGGCAGAACGCCGACGTGCCGGACATCGAGTTCGCGCTCAAGCAGGACGTGGCGATGAGCTACAAGCTGTTTCGCTACATCAACTCGGCCGGCGTTGCACTGGTGAACGAAATTTCCTCGTTCCGCCAGGCCGTCACCCTGATGGGCTACCAGAAACTCTACCGCTGGCTGACCCTGCTCCTGGTCACGGCCAGCGAAGATTCCGGCGCGCCGCCCGCCCTGCTCAAGACGGCCGTCACCCGTGCCCGCTTCCTCGAGCTGCTGGGCAAGGCACGCGGCCTGCATGGCGACAAGGCCGACGACTGTTTCATCGTCGGCATGTTTTCGCTGCTCGACGTCCTGCTCGACATGCCGATGCCGCTCGTGCTCGACAATCTGCTGCTGCCGCAACCGGTCTGCGATGCCCTGCTCGAACGCAAGGGACTGTTCGGCAGCCTGCTGACGCTGGTGGAGACCTGCGAGGACCCGAATATGAAATCGATCCAGCCCCTGTGCCAGGAGCTCGGCATCAGCGCAGACATGCTCAACTCCGCCCATGTCGCCGCGCTGGACTGGGTGGAAAACCTCAGGCTCTGAACGTTCCCGCCGCCCCGCCGCTGCGTTATCCTATGTTTCCCGCCCCGCTTTGCGGGGCGTTGCATTTTTTCGGCCACCATGAATCTGATCGCCTTCGACACCTCTACCGAATACCTGTCCGCCGCCGTGCGCTTTGACGGCGTGCTCCACGCCGAACACCGCCACGTCGGCCAGAAGCACGCCGAACAAACCCTGCCGCTGCTGCGCGAACTGCTCGCCCGGGCCGGCAAGACCCTGCAAGACGCCGACGCCATCGCCGTCTGCAACGGCCCCGGCTCCTTTACCGGCCTGCGCATCGGCTGTGGTCTCGCCCAGGGACTGGCCTTTGCCGCCGGCCTCCCCGTCATTGCCATTCCGACCCTCGCCGTGCTGGCCGCGGGCAGCGGCGCGCAGCGTGCTTATGCCTGCCTCGATGCCCGGATGGGGCAGGTTTACGCCGCCGCCTACGACAACGGCGAAACCGTCGTGCCGATCGGCCTGTTCGATCCCGATGCCCTGCCGCTGCCGCCGGGCGACGGCTGGACCGGTTGCGGCAGCGGTTTTCTCGCCTACAGCGACGTGCTCGCCGCCCGGCTCGGCCCGCAACTGGCCGAGATCCGGCCCAACGACCATCCCCGCGCCGACGTGCTGATCGAGCTGGCCGCCGGTGGCCGCTATCCCGCCGTCCCGCCCGAGCAGGTCGAACTCCTCTACATCCGCGACAAGGTGGCCTTGAAAACCCACGAGCGACCGGCCAAATGACCGTCAGCCTCGCGCCGGCCACCCCGGCCGATCTCGACGCGCTCGCCCGCCTGGCGGCCGACGCCCAGCCCTACGCCTGGACCGCCGGCCAGCTGGCCGATTCGCTCGCGGCCGGGCATTGGCTGACCACGGCCGTCGACGGCGAGCGCATCGCCGGTTTCGCCGTCGTCCACAGCTTGTTCGAAGATGCCGAGCTGCTGGAGATCGTCGTCGCCCGCCCCTGCCAGCGTCGCGGCATCGCCCGGCAACTGCTCGCGGCCGCCGTCGACCACGCCCGCCACGCCGGCGCCACCCGCCTGCTGCTGGAAGTGCGCGCATCCAATGATCCGGCCCGCGCGCTGTACCGCACGGCCGGCTTTCACGAAACCGGCGTGCGGCGCGGCTACTATCGCGCCGACCACGGCCGCGAGGACGCCATCCTGATGGAGTTGCCCCTATGAATCGCCGCAGCCAGCTGATCGAAGCTCTGGGACTGGGTCCGCAATGGCACCTGCGACAGGCAATCGACCCGTCCCCCCCCGCGCCGCCGGACACCGGT
>JASLDQ010000079.1 GCA_030151505.1 Chromobacteriaceae bacterium | reverse complement strand
ATGAATTCGGCCGGAAAACCGGTCACCAGCGGGATCATCGCGTTGCGGAACACGTGCTTGTAGAGGATGCGGTTTTCCGACAGGCCCTTGGCGCGCGCAGTGAGCACGTACTGGCGGCGGATCTGGTCGAGGAAGGTGTTCTTGGTCAGCATGGTCATCACCGCCAGGCTGCCGACCACCGAGGCCGTCACCGGCAGCACCATGTGCCACAGGTAGTCGAGGATGCGGGCGGGCCAGGACAGATCGGCCCAGTTGTCCGACACCAAGCCCCGCAGCGGAAACACCTGCCAGAAGCTGCCGCCGCCGAACAGCACCAAGAGGGCGATGCCGAGCACGAAGCCGGGTATCGCGTAGCCGACCAGGATGACGGTGCTGGTGGCAAGGTCGAAGGTCGAACCGTCCCGTACCGCCTTCTTGATGCCGAGCGGAATGCAGACCAGATAGGTGATGAAGAAGGTCCACAGCCCGAGGCTCATCGATACCGGCAGCTTGGACACGATCAGCTCCCACACCGACTGGTGGTGGTAGAAGCTGGTACCCAGATCGAAGGTGGCGTAACGCTTGATCATGTCGAAGAAGCGCACGTGCGCCGGCTTGTCAAAACCGTACAGCGCCTTGAGCTCGGCCACCCGCTCCTCGTCCAGCCCGCCCGAGGCGCGGTAGAAACCGCTGGTGCTGCTCGCCGCCTCGCCGCCGGCGCCGCTGTGGCGCAATTCCTGCGCCAGCTGCTCCACCGGCCCGCCCGGCACGAACTGGATCACGGCGAAAGTCAGCAGCAGGATGCCGAACAGGGTCGGGATCATCAGCAGCAGGCGTTTGGCTATATAGCGCCACAGGTTCATCGGCGGTTCACTCGATCGGGATGTGATTCAGCATACGCGATTTGGCCCGGGCCGGCCTACGGCAGCGTCGCCGCCAGTTCCAGCAGCGCGGCGGGTGCCAGGCTGCCGACCGCCAGCCGCCGCGCCGCGCCGAGCCTGAGGAAGTTGCGCCCCATCGACTTGAAGTAGGCCGGGTCGTAGTGCCGCGCCAACAGGTCGCCGACCAGCCCGTCGAAGTCGCCCGCGGCGATCAGGTCGCCCCACGCCTCGAGCTGCCTGCCGCCGTGCAGTTCGCGCAAAAAGCCCAGCTGTTCGATCAGGCGGGCCGGCTCGTGCAGATAGAAATCGTAGTCTTCCAGCAGGAAACGGATGCGCTCCGGCGTCGGCACCTCCATGTAGAGGCAGTCGCTGGCGCGGATCGCGTTCAAGAGGCCGTCCGGCAGGGTGATGACGCCGACGCGCTTGCTCTCGGCCTCGACGTACACCGGCCGGGCCGGATCGAAGCCGGCGAGCTGCGCCAGCAGCACGGTGTCGAACCATTTTTGCGTCGGCTGCGGCTGGCCGGGCAGCTTGCCCAGCACCGAGCCGCGGTGCGCGGCCAGATCCTCCAGATCCAGCACCTGATGGCCGGTCTGCGCCAGCGCGCTCAGAAAGCGGCTCTTGCCCGAGCCGGTCGGCCCGCACACCACCACGAAGTGCAGGCTGGCCGGCAGCACCTCCAGCTGCGCCAGCACGTGGTGGCGGTAGCTCTTGTAGCCGCCTTCCAGCTGGCGCGCGCCCCAGCCGATCTGCTGCAGGATGATGGTCATCGCGCCGGAACGCTGGCCGCCGCGCCAGCAGTACACCAGCGGCCGCCACGACTTGGGCCGGTCGGCCAGCACGGTCTGCAAATGGCCGGCGATATTGCGCGCCACCAGTGCCGCCCCCAGCTTCTTCGCCTCGAACGGCGACACCTGCTTGTACAGCGTGCCGACCTCAGCCCGTTCCTCGTTCGACAGCACCGGACAGTTGATCGCGCCGGGAATATGGTCTTCGGCGAACTCGGCCGGCGTGCGGACGTCGATCACCTCGTCAAAGCCGGGCAGCTGTGCTACGGTCACCGGCGGCAGGTATTTCATTTCAGGCCTTGCAAATAATTCAGTTCCCAGCCGGTTTTGCTCCGGCTGTCAGACCGCCAGATCCCCCGCGCACCCGCGCCGGGGACTCCAACGATAAACAGGCATCCCACATGAACGACGTGAAACTCACGCAATTGTCCCATGGCGGCGGCTGCGGCTGCAAAATCGCCCCGGCCGTGCTGGAAACCATCCTCGAGGGCGTGCGTCCCAAACTGCCCTTCCCCGACCTTCTGGTCGGCACCGACACCGCCGACGACGCCGCGGTCTACCGCGTCAACGAGCAGCAGGCCATCGTCGCCACCACCGATTTCTTCATGCCCATTGTCGACGACGCCTTCGACTTTGGCCGCATCGCCGCGACCAACGCGCTGTCCGACATCTACGCGATGGGCGGCAAGCCGCTGTTCGCGCTGGCCATCGTCGGCATGCCGGTCAACCTGCTGCCGCCCGAAACCATCCGCAAGATTCTCGACGGCGGCCATGCGGTGTGCGAAGCGGCCGGCATCCCGGTGGCCGGCGGCCACTCGATCGACAGCCCCGAGCCGATCTACGGCCTGGTCGGCATCGGCATCGTCGACCCGGCCAAGGTCAAGACCAATGCCGGCGCGCGCGCGGGCGACAAGCTGATTCTGGGCAAGGGCCTGGGCGTGGGTATTCTGGCGCAGGCGATGAAAAAGGGGCTGCTGACCGACGCGGGCTACGCCGAGCTGATCAACAGCACCACCCAGCTCAACCGCATCGGCACCGAGCTGGCCGAACTCGACAGCGTGCATGCGCTGACCGACGTGACCGGCTTCGGCCTCGCCGGCCACCTGCTGGAAGTCTGCCGCGGCGCCGGACTCACCGGCTACGTCGACCTCGACGCCGTTCCGGTGCTGCGCGAAGCCCTGCCCTTCGCCGAACAGGGCATCGGCCCCGGCGCGATCGAGCGCAACTGGGCCAGCTTCGGCGCCGGCGTGACCTTCGCCCGCGAACTGCCGGAATGGAAAAAACGCCTGCTGGCCGATCCGCAGACCAGCGGCGGCCTGCTGGCGGCCGTGGCGCCGGAACACGCGGATGAAGTGCTGGCGTGCTTCAAGGCGGCCGGCTTCGGCTACGCCGCCGTCGTCGGCGAACTGGGCGAGGGCGACGCCCGCGTGGTGGTGCGATGATGCCGGCGCAGGAAAAGCCGCCGGTGTACGTCGTCATCTTTCGCGCCCGGGTTCGCCGGTTTGACGAGCAATACTCGGCGATGGCGGCGCGGATGCGCGACCTGGCCCTGAGCGAATTCGGCTGCCTCGAATTCCACGCGGTGACGGAAGGGGAAGAAGAAGTGGCGTTGTCCTACTGGCCGTCGATGGACAGCATCAAGGCCTGGAAATCGCACCCCGAGCACGTCGAGGCCCAGCGCCTCGGCCGGGAACGCTGGTACGCGTCCTACTCGGTCCAGATCGCGCAGATCGGCCGCGAATACCGCGTGACTGCCTGACGCGCCCCACGGCCCTGCCGGCGGCGCGCGTCATCCTCGCCCGCCGGCAGGCCCGATCGAAAGACAGGGGACGGCGGCCAACACCGTCGCGCCCCCTTCGCCAAGCCGGCCGCCGCCGGCTTTTTTTACGCCCGGTAATCGGCGGGCTCGATGCCGTGGCGGGCCAGCTTGTCGTACAGGGTCTTGCGCGGCAGGCCCAGCGCCGCGGCGGTCTGGGTCGCCTGACCGCCATGGAGTTGCAGCGCGGCGACCAGTTGCTGGCGCTCGAAGGCATCGACCCGGGCCGCCAGCGTCTGTCCGGCCGCCACCGGCTCGCCGCCGCCCTGGCCCGGCCACTCGCGCGGCGCCATGCCCAGCACCCAGCGCTCGGCCGCGTGCTTGAGTTCGCGCACATTGCCCGGCCAGTCCAGCCCGGCCAGATACCCCGACAGCGCCGCATCCGGCACCCGCGTCCCGCGCTTGAAGCGCTCGGCCGCTTCGGCCGCAAAGGCGCTGAACAGCGCCGGAATGTCCTCACGCCGTTCGCGCAGCGGCGGCAGGTGCAGGGTCACGACGTTGAGGCGGTAATACAGGTCGGCCCGGAAACGCCGCTCACCGGCCATCGCCAGCAGGTTCTCCTTGGTGGCGGCGACCACCCGGCAATCCACCGGCGTCAGCACATTGCCGCCCAGCCGCTCCACCACCCGCTCCTGCAGCACCCGCAGGAACTTGGCCTGCAGCGCCAGCGGCATACCCTCGATCTCGTCCAGAAACAGCGTGCCGCCGTCGGCATGCTCGACCTTGCCGGTGCGGCGCTTGGCAGCCCCGGTGAAAGCCCCGGCCTCGTGGCCGAATATCTCGCTCTCGAACACGGTTTCCGGCAATGCGGCGCAGTTGAGCGCGACGAAATGGGCGCGGCGGCGATGGCTCCACTCGTGTAGCGCCCGTGCCACCAGCTCCTTGCCGGTGCCGGTTTCCCCCTCGATCAGCACATCGGCACCGGTATCGGCGATGTCGGCCACGGTCGCGCGCAATTCGCGCATGGCCGCGCTGTCGCCGATCAGCACCGGGCCGGACTGGCCGGCCAGCCGGGCGCGCAGCTCGCGGTTTTCCAGCACCAGCCGGCGCCGGTCCAGCGCCCGCGCCAGCATGTCGAGCAGGCGCTCGGCCGGGTACGGCTTCTCGATGAAGTCGTAGGCGCCGGCGCGCATCGCCGTCACCGCCGTGTCCACGTCGCCGTGGCCGGTCACCACGATCACCGGAGTGTCGGCGTCCTGCGCCAGCACGCGCTCCTGCAGGCCCAGCCCGGACAAACCCGGAAGGCGCAGGTCGGTCACCACCGCGCCCAGCGGCCCGCGCACCAGCACGGCTAGCGCGGATTCGGCGTCGGCCGCCGCGATCACCTCGAGTCCAGCCAGTTCCAGCGTCTGCGTGCCCGCCAGCCGGACCGCCTCGTCGTCTTCTACGTACAGGATAGGAAGTGTCATCAGGATTCCGTTCGTGGCCAGCTCAGCACAAAACAGGTGCCGCCTTCGGGCGGCAGCACGACTTCGATCCGCCCGCCGGACTGGCGGACGATGGTGTCGACAATGGCGAGCCCCAGCCCCAGCCCGCGCCCGCGCGGCTTGGTGGTGAAGAACGGCTCGAACACCCGCTCGCGCGCGGCCGGGTCGATGCCCGGGCCGGTATCGGCCACCTCGACCCGCACCAGCCCCGGCAGGGCGAGCAGCCGGATGGCAAGCCGGCGCACCGGCGAGTTCGCCATCGCGTCGACGGCGTTGGCGGTCAGGTTGCCGAAAATCTGCTCCAGTCCCAGCGCGTCGCAGCCGACCCGCAGGGCCTCCGCCGGCCGCTCGACCGTGACCGCGACGCCGGCATCGCGCAGCGGCTTGTCCAGCATAGCCAGCGCGCTGTCCATCGCCGCCGCCGCATCGGCACTGCCCAGCGGCCCCTGGTGGCGGCGGGCGAAATTCTTGAGGTCGCCGGTCTGCACCGCCATGCGCTCGACCAGCTTGTCGATGTGTTCGAGATTGCGGGTCGCCGCCTCGCCCTGCCCGCGCGCCAGCATCACCCGGGTGTTGCCGGCAAAGGTACGCAAGGCCGCCAGCGGCTGGTTCAGCTCGTGCGCGATGCCGGCGGCCATCTGCCCCACCGCCGCCAGCTTGCTGGCCTCGACCAGTGCGTTACGGGTCGCCTGCAGCGAGGCCTCGGCCCGCACCCGCTCGTCGATTTCCTCGAGCAGGCGGGCATTGCTGCGTTCGAGGTCGGCGGTGCGCAAGGCCACCTTGCGCTCCAGCGCATCGTTGGCGGCCTGCAAGGCCCGGCGGGCCGCCAGGCTCTCCCGCATGCGCTTGAAGCGCTGGCGCAGCAGGTGAAACAGCAGCAGGGCCGCCAGCGCACCCGCCAGCGCGGCGAACAGCGCGTACCCCAAATTGCCGCGCAGCGCCCGCCAGTCCGACAGCAGGATCAGCGTCCAGCCGCGCTGCTCCAGCGGCCGGGTCTGCATCACCCAGGACGGGCCGGCGGCGCCGATCCGCACGATGCTGCTGCCGTCGGCCTGCCTGTCGCCCTCGCGCAGGCGCAGGGGATGCAGTTCGGTGCCGACATACTGCCGGGTCGCCGCCAGCCTAGCCTTGACCGCCTCCGGCAGGGGTGAGAGCGTGCCGAACTTCCAGGCCGGCACCGAACTGAGGAACACCACGCCGTTGGCGTCGGCCACCATCAGGCGCTCGCCGCCGCGCGACCAGGTCGATTCGAGCGAGGACAGATTGATCTTGACCACCACCACGCCGCGCACGTGTTCGCCGTGCAGGACCGGCCACGACAGGAAGAAGCCCGGCTCGCGGCTGGTATTGCCGACGCCGTAGAAGCTGCCCTGCTTGCCGGCGATGGCCTGCTGGAAATAGGGACGGAAAGCATAGTCCTGCCCGACGAAGCTGTAGGGCGAGCGCCAGTTGCTCGAGGCAATCGCCCGGCCGTCCGGCCGGATGACAAAGAGCGCCGCCGTCCGGGCTTCGCGGTTGACCTGCTCCAGATAGCGGTTGACCCGCTCGGGGCTGCCGGACGACGCCAGCAGGAGGGAAATGTCGTCGTTGATCGACAGGATGAAAGGAAGATAGCTGTACTGCTCCAGCGTGGCCTGCAGGCTGGCGGCATACATGTCGAGGCGGTGGTGGCCGGCCTGGGTGGCATCGGCCCGGGCGGCGCGGGAATGGACGTTCCAGGTCAGCCACAGCACCACCGCCACGAAAGCGACATGCAGCACCACGGCCATGGCGCGGCGTGCATGGCGATGCCACGCCAAACGATGCTGCATGTCGGTCTCCGCAAGAAAAGCGCGTCAGTCTACGGCAGCCTGGGCCAGCTCGGCAGCTTCGTGACGCGAGTGCTCTTCCATCACCAGCCGGGTGAGTTCGCGCTTGAGGGTGTTGAACTCCTGCGTGCTGGTGTCGCGCGGGCGCGGGAGGGTAACGGCGACGTCGCGCTTGATGGTGCCCGGACGGTAGGTCATCACCACGATGCGGTCGGCCAGATAGATCGATTCCTCGATGCTGTGCGTGACGAAGATGATGGTCTTGCCGAAGTCCTTCCAGATGCGCAGCAGCTCGTCCTGCAGCGAACGGCGGGTCAGCGCGTCCAGCGCGCCGAAAGGCTCGTCCATCAGCATGATCGGCGAATCCAGCGCCAGCACCCGGGCGATGGCGACGCGCTGACGCATGCCGCCGGACAGGTCCTTCGGATAGCGCTGGCGGAAGTCCTTGAGGTGGAACACGTCGAGCAACTCGTCCACCCGCCTGGCGATGGCATCCTTGCCACGCCCCTGGATTTCCAGACCGAAGGCGATGTTCTCGGCCACGGTCATCCACGGAAACAGCGCGTACTCCTGGAACACCATGCCGCGCTCCGGCCCCGGCGCGGTGACGGGCTTGCCGTCGACCAGGATCTTGCCGCCGGTCGGCAGCGAGAAGCCGGCAATGCCGTTGAGCAGGGTGGATTTGCCGCAGCCCGAAGGCCCCAGCAGGCAGACGAACTCGCCGGCCTTGATCTCGAGGTTGATGTCGCGCAGGGCGATCACGTCGCCGTGCGGGGTCTTGAAAACTTTCTGGGCGTTGTCGACCCGGATCTGAACGTCTTGCATGGGGTGTTCTCTCTCAGTTGTCGATGCCGCGGTGCCACTTGAGCAGGCGGTTGTTGGCGGCCTGCATCAGCACGTCGATCAGCAGGCCCAGAAGGCCGATGGTGACCATGCCGGCGATGACCTTGTCGGTCCAGAAATACTCGCGCGCTTCCATGATGCGGTAGCCCACGCCGCTGTTGACGGCGATCATCTCGGCCACGATCACCACGATGAAGGCGGTGCCCATGCCGACGCGCGCGCCGGTGAAGATGAAGGGCGTGGCCGCCGGCAGGATGACGCGGGTGAACATGGTGAAGCGGCTGGCGCCGAGGTTGCGCGCGGCGCGGATGTAGATGCCGTCGACGTGGCGCACGCCGGAGATGGTGTTCATCAGCACCGGGAAGAAGGCGCCAATGGTGATGAGGAAGATGGCCGGCGGATCGCCCAGACCGAACCACAGGATGGACAGCGGCGTCCACGCGATCGGCGGGATCGGGCGCAGGAACTGCAACAGCGGGTTGCTCAGCTTGTACACGGTGTCGTTGACGCCCATGAACAGGCCCAGCAGCAGGCCGAGGCCGCCGCCGAGCGCGAAGCCCAGCACCACGCGCCACAGGCTGGCGAGCACGTCGTGGATCAGCTCGCCGGACAGGAGCCAGGCGGCGTAGGACGAAGTCGACGGATCGTAGGCCTCCAGCGGCATCCAGTAGGCAATCCACTTGCTCAGCACGTCGCTCGGCGGCGGCAGCACGTTGGGATTGATGAAGCCGTTGCCGGACAGCAACTGCCAGATGGCGAGAAAAACCACCGGCACGATCAGGCTGTTGAACAGCATGCGGGCGGAGGGGAAGAAACGGGACATGCCCTGCTCCTTGAAAAACGGGAAAACGGAGCCGGCGGCCGGCTGGCCACCGGTCAGGTCAGGTCAGGTCCGGGCCGGCGACGACCCGGGGGAAAAGCCGCAGCGACAACCGTAGCGCGGCCGCCGCACCGGAGCGTCCGGCACGGCCGCGCAACGGGGCTGCAGGACGCGGCTTACTTGACCTTCAGGTCCTTCTTGGCCTTGGCCAGGAGGTCGAGCTTGACCCAGTCGGTCGCCTTCGGCGGCTTGGCCATCTTGCCGATGCCGTACTGCTGCATCATGTCGGTGGTGATCTGCATGTGGGAGACGGTCAGGTCATAGCTGTACGGCGAGTTGCCGATGGCGTCCTTGAAGTCGTCCGAGGTGATCTGGTTCTTGAACACCGATTCGCGCACGTACTTTTCCGCCAGCTGCGGGTTGGCGATGAAGGTGCTGGTCGCCTCGACGAAGCACTTGAGCACGCGCTGAGCCACGTCCGGCTTTTCCTTGTACATCTTCTCGGTCATCACCAGAGTGCGGACCGGCTCGCCCAGCGGGGTGTCGTAGGGCTTGACGACTTCGTAGCCGAAACCCTTGTTGATGGCCTGCGACGACTGCGGCTCGGACTGGCTCATCGCGTCGATCTGCTTGCCCATCAGCGCCTGGTTGAGGTCGGCGAACGGCAGGTAGACGATCTGCACGTCCTTGCCCGGCTTGTCCGACCACGTCAGCTTGTTCTTGTGCAGCTCGGCGGCCAGCAGGAGTTCCTGTGCGCCGCCGCGGGCCACGCCGACCTTCTTGCCCTTGAGCTGGGCCACCGACTTGATGTTGCTGCCCTGCGCGGCCACGATGCGGGCGCCGCCCTTGGCGAAACCGGCCACCGCGTAGATCGGCGCGCCGCTGGCGCGGCCGGCCACCGCGGCGTCGGCCGCGCTGGCCGCGATGTCGACTTCGCCGGCGATCACGGCCGGCATGATGTCGATGCCCTTGGCGAAGGTGCGTTCCTCGATCTTGAGGTCGTACTTGCCGGCGATTTCCTTCATGTAGCTGATGGCGCCGTAGTGGGCGAACTTGAGGTTGCCCAGACGGACGACGTCGGCGGCGGAGGCGGTGGTGCCGACCGCCAGCAGCGCGAGGCTGGCAACCAGGGTCTTGATGGTTTTCATGCTTTCTCCGGAGATACGGTTTTTATCGTGGCCCACCAGGGGGCAGGCGATTCTTTCTGCATGAAACATGCCAGCAACAAATACAGCACAAGTATCTGATTTTTAATAAACAACCATCAAAAGAATGGCGAAAACACGCACACAGCCACCAACAGGTGTGCGGAATATCGCACACAGCACTCCGACCCCGGCCGGCCTCGCGCCGCGCATGCATCGCGCCGCCGCCATACACTGGATTTGACGCTCCCCCGTTTCGACTGCAAAGGAATCCGCCATGAAGCGCATCCCCACCACCGTCGGCCTCCTGCTGGCTGCCGTCTTGCTCGCCGCCTGCAGCAAGCTGACACAGGCCAATTACGACAAGATCGAGGAGGGGATGAGCAAACAGCAGGTGGCGGCGCTGCTGGGCGAACCGCAGGAAGCGTCCGGCGCGAGCTTCCTCGGCCTGTCGAGCGGCTCGGCGGTCTGGCGCGATGGCAAGACCGCCATCACCGTGCGCTTCCTGAACGACAAGGTAGTCAGCAAGGAGCTCGACAAGGGACAGGACGAGCGGGGCTACTGAAGCGGGATACGGGAAATCCCCACTGCCGGCCGGGGCGAAGCCGGCAGCCGCTGCGGCTACAATGGGCGGGTTCAACCACAGGAAAAACCGCCATGATCAAGTCCCGCGCCGCCGTGGCCTTCGGCCCTAAAGAACCGCTGCAGATCGTTGAAGTGGACGTGGAAGCGCCCAAGGCCGGCGAAGTGCTGGTGCGCATCGTCGCCACCGGCGTGTGCCATACCGACGCCTTCACCCTGTCCGGCGACGATCCGGAAGGCATCTTCCCCGCCATCCTCGGCCACGAGGGCGGCGGCATCGTCGAGGCGGTGGGCGAAGGCGTGACCTCGCTGGCGGTTGGCGACCACGTGATTCCGCTCTACACGGCCGAGTGCCGCGAGTGCAAGTTCTGCAAATCCGGCAAGACCAATCTGTGCAGCGCGGTGCGCGCCACCCAGGGCCGCGGCCTGATGCCGGACGGCACCACCCGCTTCTCCTACCAGGGCAAGCCGATCTACCACTACATGGGCTGCTCGACCTTCTCCGAATACACCGTGCTGCCGGAAATCTCGCTGGCCAAGATTCCCAAGGACGCGCCGCTGGAAAAGGTCTGCCTGCTCGGCTGTGGCGTAACCACCGGCATCGGCGCGGTGCTCAACACCGCCAAGGTGACTGAGGGTTCGACCGTGGCGATCTTCGGTCTGGGCGGCATCGGGCTGGCGGCGATCATCGGCGCCAAGATGGCCAAGGCCGGCCGCATCATCGCCGTCGACATCAATCCGGCCAAGTTCGACATCGCCCGCGAACTGGGCGCGACCGACTTCGTCAATCCGAAGGATCACCAGAAGCCGATCCAGGACGTCATCGTGGAGATGACCGACGGCGGCGTGGACTACTCGTTCGAGTGCGTCGGCAACGTGCAGCTGATGCGGGCGGCGCTGGAGTGCTGCCACAAGGGCTGGGGCGAATCGACCATCATCGGTGTGGCCGGTGCCGGCCAGGAAATCAGCACCCGGCCGTTCCAGCTGGTGACCGGCCGCGTCTGGCGCGGCTCGGCCTTCGGCGGGGTCAAGGGCCGCACCGAGCTGCCGAATTACGTGAGGAAAGCGCAGGCGGGTGAAATTCCGCTCGACACCTTCATCACCCACACCATGCCGCTGGAAGACATCAACAAGGCGTTCGACCTGATGCACGAAGGCAAGAGCATCCGCACGGTGATCCACTTCTGAACGAATGCCGGCGGGCAAGTGGGCTGGCGGCGGCGCAGGGCGGGCCCAAACGGTCCCGCGGCGCGCCTTCCAACCAGCGCATCAACCGTTGGGCGACCCCGGATGCAGCGCGGCGCGAGCCGTGCTCTGCACTTCCCCGGCCGGCACATCCCGTGCGGCTCGCCCGCCCTTCATCAAACCACCGGGAATTTTCCATGCCCCTCGAACTGCTCTCCAGCCAGAAAAGCTTCGGCGGCTGGCACCGGCGCTACCGCCATGCCTCCGGCACACTCCACTGCGACATGGTGTTCGCCGT
>JASLDQ010000307.1 GCA_030151505.1 Chromobacteriaceae bacterium | reverse complement strand
CTTCACTTCCTCCATCACCATATAGCTGCGCGACTCCTGCGCGTGCGGCAGCTTCAGCAGGATGTCGCCCAACAGTTCGCGGTATTGCGACATGTCGGGGATGCGCGCCTTGATCAGGTAGTCGAAGTCGCCCGACACCAGATGGCAGTCGAGCACCTGCGGCAACAGCAGCGCTTCGCGCCGGAAGGCCTCGAAAATCTCGCCGGACTTGGACGACAGCTTGATCTCGACGAAGACCAGCAGCGGCAGGCCGAGCGCATGCGGATCGAGCCGGGCGTGATAGCCCTGGATCACGCCTTCCTTTTCCAGCCGCCGCACCCGCTCGGTGCAGGGCGTGGTGGACAGGCCGACCTTCTCCGCCAGCTCGGTCATCGAGATGCGGCCGTCCTGCTGCAGGACTTCCAGAATCCGCCGGTCCAACTTGTCCAGTTCCTTGAAGCCCTGATAGCGCGTTCTCATTTTTTCTCCAAAAATTCTCTTTTATCTTGGTAATGTTGATTGTACTTGCTTTTTAAATGGTGAAAATCACTGCTGACTGGTTCATATACTACTGAAAATCACTGCCGAGTCTTGGTGGTGAAAAAGGGCAAGTCAAAACTGGCAAAGATGGTAGAGGAATGAACATGAAAGTCGTCGTGCTCGGCGGTGGAGTTATCGGGATCAGCAGCGCGTATTACCTGGCCAAGGCCGGTTGGGAAGTGACCGTGGTCGAGCGCCAGCCCGGTCCGGCGCTGGAAACCAGCTTCGGCAATGCCGGCCAGATATCTCCCGGCTATTCCGCGCCGTGGGCGGCGCCCGGCATTCCGCTCAAGGCGGCCAAGTGGCTGTTCCAGAAGCACGCGCCGCTGGCCATCCGTCCGGACGGCAGCCTGCGCCAGCTCAAGTGGATGGGCCAGATGCTGGCCAACTGCAATGCCAAGAGCTACGGCGTCAACAAGGCCCGCATGATGCGTCTGGCCGAATACAGCCGCGACTGCATCAAGGCGCTGCGCGACGACACCGGCATCGCCTACGAAGGCCGCGCGATGGGCACCCTGCAGGTGTTCCGCACCCAGGCCCAGCTCGACGCCATGCAGAAGGACATTGCCGTGCTGCAGGAGTGCGGCGTGCCCTTCAACGTAGTCGATCGCGACGGCATCGCCAAAATCGAGCCGGCGCTGGCGCGGGTGAAGGACAAGCTGGTCGGCGGCCTGCAGCTCCCCAACGACGAAACCGGCGATTGCCAGCTGTTCACCACCGAGCTGGCCAAGTTGGCCGAGAAGCTCGGCGTGAACTTCCGCTGGAACACCGGCGTTGACGGCCTCCTGACCGACGGCCGCCGCATCCGCGGCGTCAAGATCGGCGCCGAGGTGCTGGAAGCCGACCATTACGTGGTGGCGTTCGGCAGCTACTCGACCGACTTCCTCAAGCCGCTGGGCATCGACATCCCGGTCTACCCGCTCAAGGGCTACTCGCTGACCGTGCCGATCACCAATGCCGATGCCGCGCCGGTGTCGACCGTGATGGACGAAACCTACAAGATCGCCATCACCCGCTTCGACAACCGCATCCGCGTCGGCGGCATGGCCGAAATCGCCGGCTTCGACCTCGGCCTGAACCCGAAGCGCCGCGAAACGCTGGAAATGTGCGTGGGCGACCTGTTCCCGGCCGGCGGCAACATTCCCGCTGCCGAATTCTGGACCGGCCTGCGCCCGATGACGCCGGACGGCACCCCGATCATCGGCGCCACCCGCTTCGCCAACCTGTCGCTCAATACCGGCCACGGCACGCTGGGCTGGACCATGAGCGCCGGCTCCGGCAAGTTGCTGGCCGACCTGCTCAGCGGCAAGAAGCCCGAGATCAGCGCCGACGGCCTGTCCATCGCCCGCTACGGCGCCGAAACGGTCAGCGTCCCGCGGCAAGGCATGGGCCGTCCGAATCCGGCCACGGCCTGAGGCGGAGGAAGCGTCATGAGTCGTCCGCTGATCGCCACCGTCGATCTCGACGCCCTGCGTCACAACTACCGCCTCGCCCGCTCGCTGCACGGCCGGCAGGCGCTGGCGGTGATCAAGGCCAACGCCTACGGCCACAATGCCGTGCGTTGCGCCCAGGCCCTCGCCGGCGAGGCCGACGGCTTTGCCGTCGCCTGCATCGAAGAGGCCGTCAGCCTGCGCGAGGCCGGCATCACCCGGCCGATCCTGCTGCTGGAAGGCTGCTTCGAGGCCGCCGAACTGGAGCTGGTCGACCGGCTCGGCCTGTGGACCGTGGTCCACCAGCCCGAGCAGATCGCCATGATCGAGGCCGCCACCCTGTCGGCCCCGCTGACGGTGTGGCTCAAGCTCGACAGCGGCATGCACCGCGTCGGCTTCCATCCCGAGGACTACCGCGCGGCCTGGCAGCGCCTGACTGCCAGCGGCAAGGTGGGCAAGATCGTCAAGATGAGCCACTTCGCCCGGGCGGACGAAATCGATCCGGCCGGCCGCGAGGCCACCCGCCTGCAAGTGGCAAGCTTCGAGGCCGCCACGCAGGACATTCCGGGCGAAACCAGCCGCTGCAACTCGGCCGCCATCCTCGGCGTGCCGGCGGCGCACGGCGACTGGGGCCGGGCCGGACTGATGCTGTACGGCGTGTCGCCGTTCGACGTGCGGATGCCGGAAGCCGAGCGGCTCCGACCGGTGATGTCGCTGGAAAGCCGCGTCATCGCCGTGCGCGAACTGCCGCCGGGCGAGCCGGTCGGCTATGGCGCGCGCTTTGTCACCGACAAGCCGACCCGGGTCGGCGTGGTGGCCTGCGGCTATGCCGACGGCTATCCGCGTCTGGCGCGAACCGGCACGCCGGTGCGGATCGACGGCAAGCGGTCGCGGCTGATCGGCCGGGTGTCGATGGACATGCTGACGGTCGATCTGAGCGACTTGCCGCAGGCCGGCATCGGCAGCGCGGTCGAGCTGTGGGGGCGCGAAGTGTCGGTGGCCGATGTGGCCGCTGGCGCCGGCACCATTGCCTACGAGCTGCTGTGCAACGTCAAGAGGGCGCATTTCCGCTGGATTGACGCCTGATTCCGGCCGTCCGCGTCCGCGGACGGCCCGCTTCCCCGCATTTTTGCAACCGTGACCGGGCAACCGGCACGGTTTTAGCGCTTGCTTAAGGGCTTTGTTAAAATTCTGTGTTGATTTAAAAAATCAGAATTTTGTTCCTGTTTTTGTAGGACAAGACAAGTTTTTGTCTGGTAATCTCCGCCGCTTCCGTTTGGGCAACTTGACGCTTACGTCACCTGATTCGTGACGTGGCGGAGCCGGACGGAAGTGTCCGTTACCGCGGGCGATAGATAACAGGACGATCCCTGATGCATCCAGCCCGGGCATGGCCTACCGGCCATCACGGAACTGGAGAGCGGGACATAAGGAGAAGAGACCATGCAGGAAAACAATCAGGCCCTGCACCGGGGCCTTGAGGAAAGGCACATCAACCTGATGGCGCTGGGCGCCGCGATCGGCGTCGGGCTGTTCCTCGGTTCGGCCACCGCCATCAAGATGGCCGGTCCGGCCATCATGCTGTCGTATGCCATCGGTGGCTTTGCCATCTTCCTGATCATGCGCGCCCTGGGCGAAATGGCCATCCACAACCCGGTGGCCGGCTCGTTCAGCCGCTATGCGCAAAACTACCTCGGCCCGATGGCCGGCTACCTGACCGGCTGGAACTACTGGTTCTTGTGGCTGGTGACCTGCATGGCCGAAATCACGGCCGTCGGCGTCTATATGGGCGTGTGGTATCCGGGCGTGCCGTCGTGGATCTGGGCGCTGTCGGCCTTGGTGATCATGGGCTCGGTCAACTTCATCGCCGTGAAGGCGTATGGCGAGTTCGAGTTCTGGTTCGCGCTGATCAAGATCGTCACCATCGTGCTGATGATCGTCGCCAGCACCGGCATGATCCTGTTCGGCTTCGGCAACGGCGGCATCGCCACCGGCATCAGCAATCTGTGGACGCACGGGGGCTTCATGCCCAACGGCATTCAGGGCGTGCTGATGTCGCTGCAGATGGTGATGTTCGCCTACCTCGGCGTGGAAATGATCGGCCTGACCGCCGGTGAAGCCAAAAACCCGAAGAAAACCCTCGCCCGTGCGGTGGATTCGGTGTTCTGGCGCATCCTGATTTTCTACGTCGGCGCGCTGTTCGTGGTGATGTCGATCTACCCGTGGAACGAAATCGGCACCAGCGGCAGCCCGTTCGTGATGACCTTCGAGCGCATGGGCATTCCCGCCGCCGCCGGCATCATCAACTTCGTGGTGCTGACCGCCGCGCTGTCGTCGTGCAACAGCGGCATCTTCAGTACCGGCCGCATGCTGTACAACCTGGCCCAGCAAGGCCAGGCCCTGCCGGTGTTCGCCCGCGTGTCGAAAAGCGGCGTGCCTGCCCCGGCCGTGCTGATCTCGGTGGTGATGCTGCTGTTCGGCGTGCTGCTGAACTACCTGGCACCGAAGGAAGTGTTCACCTGGCTGACCGCGATCTCGACCTTCGGCGCGATCTGGACCTGGGCCATCATCCTGCTGTCGCAGCTCAAGTTCCGCCGCAGCCTCAGCCCGGCGCAGCTGGCCGCGCTGGAATACAAGATGCCGCTGTGGCCGTACGGTTC
The DNA here is from genome assembly GCA_030151505.1 of Chromobacteriaceae bacterium. Taxonomy (GTDB): domain Bacteria; phylum Pseudomonadota; class Gammaproteobacteria; order Burkholderiales; family Aquaspirillaceae; genus JASLDQ01. The sequence goes on along the minus strand of JASLDQ010000307.1, from coordinate 3,482 downwards.
CTACATCGCGCTGGGTTTCCTGCTGGTGGTGATCGGTCTGATGACCTACTTCCCGGATACCCGCATCGCGCTGATCGTCGGCCCGGGCTGGCTGGTGTTCCTGGTGGCGGCGTACTACCTGCTGGGCATGAACAAGCCGGGTGGCGGCCGCATCGCCGCCCGCACCGCCTCGCAGTCGGCCTGACCGACCTCGCGGCCAACCCCGAAAACCGCCCGACCCTGACCGGTCCGGCGGTTTTTTTCATGCCTGTCCGTCACCGTCCGCTACCACAGCCAGCCACCCAGAAACGGGGCCAGCAGCACGGTGACCACGCCGGCAATCATCATCACCAGGCAGGCGACCACGCCCTCGGCCTCGCCCAGCTCGCGCGCCTTGGCGGTGCCGGCGCCGTGCGAGGCCGCGCCGAAGATCGCGCCGCGCGCCAGCTTGCTGCGCACCGGCAGCAGGGCCAGCACCGTTTCGCCGCACACCATGCCGGCGATGCCGGTAAGGATGACGAACAGCGAGGCGAGGTCGGTGGCGCCGCCGATGGACTTGGCGGTTTCGACCGCGAACGGGGTGGTGACCGAGCGGGCCGCCAGCGCCTTCTGCAGCGCCACCGGCAGGTCGAACAGCCGCGCCAGCCAGACCGTGCCGCCGACCGCCACCACCACGGCGACCGCGACCCCGACCGTCAGCGACAGCCAGTGGCGCGCGATCAGCGCGCGGTAGTCGTACAGCGGCAGGGCGAAGGCGATGGTGGCCGGGCCGAGCAGCCAGCCCAGCCAGCGGGTGTCGGCGACGTAGTCGGGATAGGGAATGCCGGCCACCACCACCACGGCGATCAGCAGCAGCGGGGTCAGCACGATGGGCGCCAGCCACAGGCGGCGATGGCGCTGGTACAGCCGCTTGTTGAGCGCGTACAGGCCGATAGTCAGCAGGAGGCAGGCGAGGGCGATCCCGGAATCAGACATGCGAGGCTCCCGGCGGCGGGACGGCGACCGTGCGACGGCGGCGGCGGGCCAGCCACAGCTCGAAGCGGTAGATCCGGTCGACCACCAGCGCGGTGGCGATCATCACCAGCAGCGTGCCCAGCACCACCACCAGCAGGATGCGCCAGCCGGTGCTGAGCATCAGCTCGGGGTATTTCACCACCGCCACCACCGCCGGAATGAAGAACAGCAGCATTTCGGTCAGCAGCCAGTTGGCGCCGCGCCGGACCCAGTCCAGCCGCACCGCGCCGCTGAGCAGCAGCGCAAACAGCGCGCCCAGCCCGAGCAGGTTGGCCGGCAGCGGCAGGGCGAAGCGCCGGGTCAGCAGGTCGGCCAGCAGCCACAGCGCGATGAACACGCCGACCTGCGCCGCGGTGACGGCGGCGGCGGGGAGGGCGAAGCGGAGTGGTGGGGTGGCGGACATGATCGGACAGGCAGGGAAGACAGGGCGAGTATACGAAGCCCCGTTTCATTAAAAAAATGAATTAAATTTATACAATAGATGCCAAAAAGGAATGTTTGATGGACGCCAAGGCACTGCGCTACTTCGTCGAGGTGATTCGCCAGCACGGCTTCACCCGGGCGGCGGAAACCCTGTGCGTCACCCAGCCGACCATCAGCAAGATGGTGCGTGGGCTGGAGGACGAACTGGGCCAGGCCCTGCTGGTGCGCGACGGCCGCCGGGTGCGGCCGACCGACGCCGGGCTGGTGGTGTACGAGCGCGGCCAGCAGCTGCTGGCCGGCCTGCACCACTTGCGGCAGGAACTGGACGATCTGGCCGAGCTGGCGCGCGGCGAGTTGACGCTGGGCATTCCGCCGATGGCCGGCCGCTATTTCGCCCGCCTGATCGGGCGTTACCGCCAGCTCTATCCGGGCGTGACGCTGCGGCTGTTCGAGCAGGGCGGGCGGGCGCTGGAGCAGGCGGTGCGCGACGGCGAACTGGACATCGGCGTCACCGTGCTGCCGGCGGCCGATCCGGCGCTGGAAACCCTGCCGGCGGCGCGGCATCCGCTGGTGGTGGTGTTGCCGGCCGGTCGACCGGTCGGGGACGGTGGCCTGCGACTGACCGATCTGAAGGCGGAGGGCTTTGTGCTCTACGACGACGACTTCGTCCTGACCGGCCGCATCGTCGCCGCCTGCCGTACCCGGGGTTTCGAGCCGGTGGTGGCCGGCCGCAGCCGCCAGTGGGATTTCATCGGCGAGCTGGTGGCGGCGGATGTCGGCGTGGCGATTCTGCCGGCGCCGGTGGCGGCCGGGCTCGATCCGTCACGGGTCATTATCCGGCCGCTGCTGGGGTCGGGGCTGGAGTGGCAGCTGGGTCTGGTCTGGCAGCCGGGCTACCTGTCGCACGCCGCCCGGGCCTGGCTGGATTTGTGCCGCGATGCGTTCGGCCCGGAATAAGCCGGCTGTGTGGCCGGCCCTGCCGTGGTTGTGGCGTGGGCTGGCTTCGGTACCGCCGGTTAGCTGCGACCCTTGCCGGCGGCCAGCAGGGGGGCCGGCGCCAGGTCGAGCTGGGCCAGGCTGGGGACGGGAATGATGCAGATATGGGTGGAGCCGGCCCGGTGCTCGCATTCGCAGGCAAACGGCGTCGGCCGGTCGATGGCGTAGCCCTGGGCGTAATCGACGCCGATGCGTTTCAGCGCCTGCATGATCTGCGGGTTTTCGACGAACTCGGCGATGGTGCGCTTGCCCATTACGTGGCCGATGTGGTTGATCGCCTCGACCATGGCGTGGTCGATGGGGTCGTCCAGCATGTCCTTGACGAAGCCGCCGTCGATCTTGAGGTAGTCGACCGGCAGGTGCTTGAGGTAGCTGAACGAGGACATGCCGGCGCCGAAATCGTCGAGCGAGAAGCTGCAGCCCAGCGTCTGCAGCTCGGCGATGAAGCGGGTGGCGCTGGCCAGGTTGGTGATCGCGCTGGTTTCGGTGATCTCGAAGCAGATGATCTGCGGCGGGATGTCGTGCAGCCGGAACTGCTCGCGCAGGAAGGACAGGAAGCTGTCGTCCCCGAACGTCGCCCCCGACAGGTTGATGGCGCACACGGCGATCGGCTCCGCGTGGCAGCAGTGCAGGCGAGCGGCGAGGGTCGCGAAGGCGGTCTGCACAACCCAGCGGTCGAGCAGCGGCATCAGGCCGTAGCGTTCCGCCGCCGGAATGAAGCAGGCGGGGGAGACCAGTTCGCCGCTTTCGTTGCGCAGCCGCAGCAGCAGTTCGATGTGGATGCCGTCCTCGCAGTGCGGGCCGAGCGGGGTGATCGTCTGGGCATACAGGCTGAAGCGCTGTTCCGCCAGCGCGAGGTGTATCTGCTGCACCCATGCCATCTCGCCAAAGCGCAGCGATAGTTCCGAATCGTCCGAATGGTAGACCTGGACGCGGTTGCGGCCCTTTTCCTTGGCCATGTAGCACGCCACGTCGGCGTTGCGGAGCACCTCGGCCAGCGTGGTCATCGCGTGGGTGACGTGCACCAGCCCGATGCTGACGCTGACGTTGAATGGCCGTCCTTCCCAGAC
>JASLDQ010000362.1 GCA_030151505.1 Chromobacteriaceae bacterium | reverse complement strand
GCGCACGGCCGCGCTCTTCTCGCCGATCCCGGCGGTGAACACGATGTGATCGAGTCCGCCTGCCTGTACCACCAATGCGCCGACTTCCCGGGCCGCGCGGTAGCAATACAGATCCACTGCCGTCGCGGCTGCCGGGGCGTCGCTGGCGAGCAGCTCGCGCATGTCGGCCGAGATGCCGCCCGACACACCGAGCAGGCCGGAGCGCTTGTACAGCTCGGCGCGGACTTCCGCCACGCTCATGCCCTCGTGCTCCTGCCAGTACAGCACCACTTCCGGATCGAGGTTGCCGGGGCGGGTGCCCATCATCAGCCCCTCCACCGCGGAAAAGCCCATGCTGGTCGCCACGCTCCGGCGCCGGTACAGCGCGCAGGCGCTGGAGCCGCTGCCCAGATGCAGCACGACCACGCGCTTGTCGGCTTCCTCCTGTCCGAGCACGGCCGGCAGTTGCCGGGCGATGGCAGCGTAGCTCAGACCGTGGAAGCTGTAGCGCCGCACGCCGTCGTCGTGCCAGTGGCTGGCGATGCCGAAGCGGGTGGCGAGCGGGTCTTGCGTGGCGTGGAAGGCCGTGTCGAAGCAGGCGATCTGCGGAATGGTCGGGGCCAGTTCGGCGATGGTGTCGATGGCGGCAAGGCTGACCGGCTGGTGCAGCGGCGCCAGCGGCACCAGCGCGCGCAGGTCGGCGATGGCCTCGGCGTCCAGGCGGGTGGCGCCGTGAAAGCGCGTGCCGCCATGGACGACCCGGTGCGCGACCGCCGCCAGTTGCCAGTCATGCCGGGCGGCGCAGTCGAACACGGCCTGCAGCGCATGGTGATGCTCGCCGGCCACCAGCGCGTCCTCGAACAGCGCATGACCGCCGTCGGCGGCGTGCAGGGTCAGACGGGCGCTGGCCTTGCCGATGCCGTCGATCAGGCCGCGGGCCAGCGGGCGCGGTTCGGCGCCGCCCAGACCGAAGAACTCGAACTTGAGCGTGGCCGAGCCGGCGTTCAGTACCAGCAGGGTCGCGCTCATGTCACCACCTTTGTGGCGGCGCGCTTGTGTCCCAGCACGTTGGCGATGGCGGCGGAGGCCAGTCGACCCTGTGCGTCTTCGGCGCGGCTGGTCAGCACGATGGGCACGCGCGCGCCCATCACGATGCCGGCCGAGGCGGCCGCGGCCAGATAGGATAGCTGCTTGGCCAGCATGTTGCCGGACTCCAGGTCCGGCACCACCAGGATATCCGGCTCGCCGGCCACCGGCGAATGAATGCCCTTGGTGTCGGCGGCCTGGTGCGAGATGGCGTTGTCGAAGGCCAGCGGGCCGTCGAGGATGGCGCCCTTGATCTGGCCGCGGTCGGCCATCTTGCACAGGGCTGCGGCATCGATGGTGGACTGGATGGTCGGGGTGACCGTTTCCACCGCCGACAGGATCGCCACCTTGGGGCAGGCGATGCCGAGCGCAATGGCCAGGTCGATGGCATTCTGGGTGATGTCGACCTTGGTTTTCAGGTCCGGGGCGATGTTGATGGCCGCGTCGGTGATGAACAGGTTACGCGGGTAGCTTTCCACTTTCATGATGAAGACGTGCGACAGGCGGCGGTCGGTGCGCACGCCGGTGTTGCGGTCGAGCACTTCGGTCATGAATTCGTCGGTGTGCAGGCTGCCCTTCATCAGCGCCTGGGCCACGCCGGTGCGCGCCAGTTCGACCGCCTTTTCGGCGGCGGCGTGGCTGTGCGGCACGTCGATCACGCGGTAGCGGGACAGGTCAACATCGCATTCGGCTGCCACTTTCTGCAGCTTGGCCAGCGGGGCCACCAGGATGGGTTCGATCAGGCCGTGCTCGGCCGATTCGATCGCGCCGAGCAGGGATTCCGGGCTGCAAGGGTGGGCAACCGCCATCGTGATCGGGCCGAACTGTTCGGCCTGCAGGATCAGGTCGGCAAAAGCGCCTTCATCGCGGGTCATCGGGATTACCTCGGTAACGGAAATAAACGGGAGAAGCGGGCGGGGCGCCGCGCGGGAGCCGCAGGATTTGCGTCTTCCGCCCGATGCGCCCGAAACCGCTTACGCCATGTTGTGGAAGCCGCCGTCCACGAAGATCGTTTCGCCGGTCAGCGCCTTGGCGCCGTCGGAGATCAGGAAGGCCGCGGTCATGCCGACGTCTTCGATATCGACCAGCTTGTGGGCCGGGGCGCGGTCGATGGCTTCCTGGATCAGCTTGTCGAAGTGGGCGATGCCGGAAGCGGCGCGGGTGCGCAGCGGGCCGGGCGAGACGGCGTTGACGCGGATCTTTTTCTGGCCCAGTTCGGCGGCCAGGTAGCGGACGGTCGATTCGAGCGCGGCCTTGACCGGGCCCATCAGGTTGTAGTGTTCCACCACCTTGTCGGCGCCGTAGTAGCTCATGGTGAGGATGCTGCCGCCATCCTTCATCAGCGGTTCGGCCAGGCGGGCCATTTCGATCAGCGAGTAGCACGATACCTGCATTGCCTGCTGGAAGCCTTCGAGCGAGCAGTCGGTCACGCGGCCGTGCAGGTCTTCCATCGGGCAGAAGGCGATGGAGTGGATGACGAAGTCCAGCTTGCCCCATTTGCGCTCGATTTCGGCGAACACGGCTTCGAGCTCGCCCGGCTGGGTCACGTTCATCTTCATGATGATGTCGGCGCCGAGGTTTTCGGCCAGCGGGCGCACAAAGCGTTCGGCCTTGTCGTTCAGGTAGGTGACGGCCATTTCGGCGCCGAGGTCACGCAGCACTTCGGCGCAGCCGAAGGCAATCGAGTTGTCGTTGGCGATGCCGACGATCAGCCCCTTCTTGCCGGCAATCAGTTGTTCGATCTTGGTCATGGCGTTACTCCTGTTGTCGTGAAAACAAATTCCGGGCACAGATTGGCCGGCGGGGGACGGGGCTGGCGGCGTGGGGCCTTGCGGGCCGCCATTTTTGTTTTGCGGCAGGCTTTCGGGATATAATCCCGGGCTTTTCGCGGCGTGCTGACGCTTGATATCGTACCCAATTGTCTGGACGATAGCGCACTGCAACATAAATGCGGGGCGAGTTTAGACAGGCGATGATGACATGTCCATGAATTTGCAGCCTTGACCATGTAAAACGGGAATCAACATGCCGATCTACGAATACCGCTGCAGTGCCTGCAGCCATCAGCAAGAACACCTGCAGAAAATGTCCGATGTACCGCTGTCCGCCTGTCCTTCCTGCGGCAGCGCCGATTACGCCAAGCTGCTGTCCGCGGTCGGTGGTTTCCAGCTCAAGGGTGGCGGCTATTACGCCACCGATTTCAAACATGGCCAGCAACCCGCCACGCCGCCCTGCGGCATACAGGGCGGTTGCGGCAGCCAGTGTGGCGGATGAAGATGACACCTGTTCGATTGACTCTCCGTGGCTATCTCGTCACCGGTTTCCTGATCTGGTTGCCGCTGGCGGTGACGCTGTGGGTGCTGAACCTCATCGTCAGCACCATGGACCAGACGATGACCTGGCTGCCGCAGGCGCTGCAGCCGCAGCACTGGCTCGGCATGAGGGTGCCGGGCATCGGCCTGATCGTCGCCGTGCTGGTGATGATCGGCACCGGCGCGCTGGCCGCCAACGTGCTGGGCGCGCGGATGCTGCGCTTCTGGGAAGCGCTGATGGGCCGCATCCCGGTGGTCAAGTCGATCTACAACAGCGTCAAGCAGGTCAGCGACACGCTGCTGTCCGGTTCCGGCCAGGCCTTCCGCAAGGCACTGCTGGTGCAGTTCCCGCATCAGGATGCATGGACCATCGCCTTTCAGACCGGCTCGCCCGGCCCGGGCGTGGCCGAGCACATGGACGGCGAGTACGTCGGCGTCTACGTGCCAACCACGCCGAACCCGACCTCGGGCTACTTCATCATGGTGAAGAAGTCCGACACCCGCGAACTCGACATGTCGGTCGACGACGCGCTCAAATACATCATCTCGATGGGCGTCGTGGCTCCCAACAGCGCCCAGAAAACCAAATAACTCTTCCAGTTACCCAGAAAGCTCCGAACGATGCGTACCGATTACTGCGGACTGATTGACAGCAAATTCCTCGGCCAGACCGTCACGGTCAAGGGCTGGGTTCACCGCCGCCGCGACCACGGCGGCGTGATCTTCATCGACCTGCGCGACCGCGAAGGCCTGGTGCAGGTCGTGATCGACCCGGACACCCCGGAAGCCTTCGCCACGGCCGACACCGCCCGCAGCGAATTCGTGCTGTCGATCAGCGGCATCGTGCGCAACCGTCCGGAAGGCACCGCCAACGCCAACCTGATCTCCGGCCAGATCGAAATCCTGGCCAAGGACATCGAGATTCTCAACAGTGCCGTCACCCCGCCGTTCCAGATCGACGACGAGAACCTGTCGGAAACCGTGCGCCTGACCAACCGCGTGATCGACCTGCGCCGCCCGGCCATGCAGAAGAACCTGCGCCTGCGCTACCGTGTGGCGATGGGCGTGCGCCAGTACCTCGACCGCCAGGGCTTCATCGACGTCGAAACCCCGATGCTGACCCGCTCCACCCCGGAAGGCGCGCGCGACTATCTGGTGCCGAGCCGCGTGCATCCGGGTGAGTTTTTCGCGCTGCCGCAGTCGCCGCAGCTGTTCAAGCAGTTGCTGATGGTGGCCGGCTTCGACCGCTACTACCAGATCACCAAGTGCTTCCGCGACGAAGACCTGCGCGCCGACCGCCAGCCGGAATTCACCCAGATCGATATCGAAACCTCGTTCCTGAACGAGAACGAGATCATGGACATCACCGAAAACATGGCGCGCGAAATTTTCCGCGACGTGATGCAGGTGGAGCTGGGCGACTTCCCGCGCATGACCTACGCCGACGCGATGCGCCTCTACGGTTCGGACAAGCCGGACCTGCGCGTCAGCCTGCAGTTCACCGAACTGACCGACGTGATGAAGGATGTGCCGTTCAAGGTGTTCAACGCCGCCGCCAACCTGCCCAACGGCCGTGTGGTCGGCCTGCGCGTGCCGGGTGGCGCCGCGCTGTCGCGCAAGGAAATCGACGAGTACACCCAGTTCGTCGGCATCTACGGCGCCAAGGGGCTGGCCTACATCAAGGTCAACGACGTCAGCAAGCTGACCACCGACGAGTCGAGCGGCCTGCAGTCGCCGATCGTCAAGAACCTGACCGAAGCCGCGCTGCAGCAAATCATCGCCCGCACCGGCGCGCAAAACGGCGACCTGATCTTCTTCGGGGCCGACAAGACCAAGGTCGTCAACGAGGCCATCGGCGCGCTGCGCATCAAGATTGGCCACGAGAAGGGTGAAGCCGGCGGCTACTTCGTGCGCGAATGGCGTCCGCTGTGGGTGGTCGACTTCCCGATGTTCGAATACGACGAGGACGACGACCGCTGGACCGCCTGCCACCATCCGTTCACCTCGCCCAAGCCGGGGCATGAGAACCTGATGGACAGCGATCCGGCCAACTGCCTGGCCCGTGCCTACGACATGGTGCTCAATGGTTGGGAAATCGGTGGCGGTTCAGTGCGTATCCACCGCGCCGATATCCAGGAAAAGGTGTTCGCCGCGCTGAAGATCAGCCCGGAAGAGCAACAGAACAAGTTCGGCTTCCTGCTCGACAACCTCAAGTTCGGTGCGCCGCCGCACGGCGGTCTGGCCTTTGGCCTGGACCGTCTGGTGACGTTGATGGCCGGCGCCGAG
>JASLDQ010000360.1 GCA_030151505.1 Chromobacteriaceae bacterium | reverse complement strand
TTGAGCACCGCCTGCTTGTGCTCGCCATTATCCATGTCGATGAAGTCGACGATGATGATGCCGCCCAGATTGCGCAGGCGCAGCTGGCGGGCAATGGCGTAGCTGGCTTCCAGATTGGTCTTGAAAATGGTCTCGTCGAAGCTGCGCGCGCCGACGAAACCGCCGGTGTTGACGTCGATGGTCGCCATCGCCTCGGTCTGGTCGATGATGAGGTAGCCGCCGAACTTGAGGTTGACCCGGCGCGCCAGCGATTTCTCGATTTCGCCCTCGATGCCATGCAGCTCGAACAGCGGCCGCTCGCCAGCATAGCGCTCGATGCGCGGCAAGGCCTTGGTGGCGTACAGGCCGGCGAACTCGATCATCTTTTCGTAGTTCTCGGTCGAATCGACCACGATCTTCTCGGTGCTGTCGCTCACCATGTCGCGCAGCGCGCGCAGCGCCAGCGGCAGGTCCTGATGCAGCAGGGTCTGCGCCGGGCTGGTTTCGGCCAGCCGCTTGATTGCGGCCGACAGCTTGCTCAGGTACTCGACGTCAGCGGCCAGCTCGGCATCGCTCGCGCCCTCGGCGCTGGTGCGGATGATGTAGCCGCGCGACATATTGGACGGGAGCAGCGCCTCCAGTCGGGCCTTGAGACTGTGGCGCTCGCTGTCGGACTCAATCTTCTGCGACACGCCGATATGGTCTTCCTGCGGCAGATGGACGAGGAAACGGCCGGCCAGACTGATCTGGGTCGACAGGCGCGCACCCTTGGTGCCGATCGGGTCTTTGATGACCTGCACCATCACGGTCTGGCCCTCGAACAGCATGTTCTCGATCCGGGCCGGCTCCAGTGGGTGCTGGCGTTGCTCGAGAATGTCGGCCACGTGCAGGAAGGCCGCGCGCTCCAGCCCGATCTCGATGAAGGCCGACTGCATCCCCGGCAGCACGCGCCGCACCTTGCCCAGATAGATGTTGCCGACGATGCCGCGGCTGGCGCTGCGTTCGACGTGCAGCTCCTGTACCACGTTGTCCTCGAGGATGGCGACGCGGGTTTCCTGCGGATTGATGTTGATGAGAATCTTGTCGGTCAGGCGCACGCTATCGCGCGACAAGAGCGGGATCGGTTGCGAGGTCGGGTGTTCCTTGAGCGGATTCATTTTGCCTCCCGCGCCAGCACGTCCAGTCCGAAGCGGGCCAGCAACTGTGCGGTTTCATAGAGCGGCAGCCCCATGACGCCGGTGTAGGAGCCCTCCAGCCGCTCGGCAAAGATGCCGGCCAGCCCCTGGATGCCGTAGGCGCCGGCCTTGTCCATCGGTTCGCCGCTGGCGACGTAGGCATCGATCTGCGCCGGGCTCAGCGCGGCGAAGGTCACGAGGCTGACCGAGGTGGCAAGTTCGACCCGCTCACCCAGCCGCACCGCGATGGCGGTCAGCACCTCGTGGGTGGTGCCGGACAACAGCGTGAGCATCGCGCGGGCATCGGCCGCGTCGGCCGGCTTGCCGAAAATGGTGTCGCCCAGCGCCACGGTGGTATCGGCCGCCAGCAGCGGACGCGCCGGCAGATGATTGGTGGCAACCACCTGCCAGCCGGCGGCGGCCTTCTCGCGCGCCAGCCGCTCGACGTAGGCGCGCGGCGACTCGCCGGGCTGGCGGGATTCGTCGATGTCGGCATGGATCCGTTCGGGATTGAGGCCGAGTTGTTCGAGCAGTTCGCGCCGGCGCGGGCTGGCCGAAGCGAGGTAGAGGGTGTGCGAAGGCGTCATGGTCAGGTCGGGAAGCGGTGGATTCTGTCTGGGCACAAGGTTACCAGTTCGGCGGCTGGGCTGCCCGGCCGGCCGACGCCGCACTGCAACATCGGTACGCGGCAGGGACTCGCGCCCCGGCAGGCGCGGCGGCGTGACGACGGGCGCGTCCGTTCGGCTCGGCCGGTTTCCCGCCCGCCCGCGGACACGCGGGAGCGGTGGCTCCTCGGCCGACAGCAACGGCAGAGTGCCCTGTCGGTAGAACCTTTGCGCCCTTGCGGACTCTCTTTCCGTCCGGCGCGGGCAAGAAAAAAGCCGACTGAAACAGTCGGCTTTTCACCAGGCGGGGTGCGCTTACGCGATCCGGCCGTGGCACTGCTTGTAGCGCTGGCCGGAGCCGCACGGGCACGGATCGTTGCGGCCGACCTTGATCCCGGCGGCGGCCAGACGTTCCGGGCTGAACGGATTGCCCTCGCCGGTCTCGTCGTCCTCGATGCCGAACTCGTCGTGACGGAACTGCATGTCGCGCGGCGCCGGCTCGAAGGCTTCGGCCGCGGCGGCTTCCTCCTCCGGGCTGCGGATCTGCACGGTGGCGATCACCTGCGTCACGTTGCGCTTGATCCGGTCGAGCATGTCGGAGAACAGCTCGAAGGCCTCGCGCTTGTACTCCTGCTTGGGGTTCTTCTGCGCGTAACCGCGCAGGTGGATGCCCTGGCGCAGATGGTCGAGCGCGGCCAGATGCTCGCGCCAGTGCTGGTCGAAGCTCTGCAGCAGCACCGCGCGTTCGAACTGGTGCATGCCGCCCTCGCCCACCAGCGCCACCTTGGCGGCGTACTGCTCGCGGGCGATGTCCTGGATGCGCTGCTTGAAGGTGTCGATCTCGGCGTGCTGGTCGGCCTTGATCCATTCGTCGACCGGCGCCGTGACCTGGTACTCGGACTCGAGCATGCGGATCAGGCCCGGCACGTCCCACTGCTCTTCCATCGATTGCGGCGGCAGGTAGCTGTCGAACAGATCGGCCAGCACGTCGTCGCGCATGTTGGCGATGATGTCGGTCACCGTCTCGGCTTCGAGGATGTCGTTGCGCTGGCTGTAGATCACGCGGCGCTGGTCATTGGCGACATCGTCGTATTCCAGGAGCTGCTTGCGGATATCGAAGTTGCGGCCTTCCACCTTGCGCTGGGCGTTTTCGATCGCGCGGGTGACCCAGCTGTGTTCGATCGCCTCCCCTTCCGGCATTTTCAGCCGCTCCATGATGGCCGACACGCGGTCGGACGCGAAGATGCGCAGGAGCGGGTCTTCCAGCGACAGGTAGAAGCGCGAGCTGCCCGGGTCGCCCTGGCGGCCGGAACGGCCACGCAGCTGGTTGTCGATGCGGCGCGATTCGTGCCGTTCGGTGCCGATGATGTGCAAGCCGCCGGCGGCCAGCACCGCGTCGTGGCGCTGTTTCCA
>JASLDQ010000349.1 GCA_030151505.1 Chromobacteriaceae bacterium | reverse complement strand
GACGGCGGAACACTCTACGTCCGGGTGCTGACCGCAGCGGAACTGGCGGCAATCGGCCAGTGGCGCAGTACCCCCTAGGCTTGCACGGTATGTCGTTTTGGTTAAAGATGCTGTCGCAGTCCTGCGCTGTCAGGGCATGTTATGCGCCTTGTGGCATGTCAAATGCTTGCAGTTTCGGGCAGCGTGCATAACACGCTCTGGAGAATGAACCCTTGGCGAAGCGAGACCTTCGCCAACAAGACACGCCGCCCGAGTGCGGCTTACAAGCTGCACCGTGGCGGCATTTCTGCCTCTGGATAACCCATGAAACCCATCAGACATTATCTCCAGTTTACCGACCTGACCCGCGAAGAAACCCTCTACGTCCTCCAGCGTGCACAGGAGCTCAAGCGACGACATGGTGCCGGCGAACTGTACCGGCCCCTGCTCGGCAAAGTGATGTCGATGATCTTCGAAAAGAATTCCACCCGGACCCGGGTTTCGTTCGAGGCCGGCATGTCCCAGCTGGGCGGCCATGCGCTGTTCCTGGACGGAAAATCGTCGCAGATCGGCCGCGGCGAACCGGTGGCCGATACTGCCCGCGTGCTCGGGCGCATGACCGACATCATCATGATCCGCACTTTCGACCAGTCGACGGTCGAAGAGCTGGCGCAGTACGGCGGCGTGCCGGTCATCAACGGGCTGACCAACGAATATCATCCTTGCCAAATCCTGGCCGACATCCTGACCTGGGTCGAACGTCGCGGCTCCATTGCCGGCAAGACGGTGGCCTGGATCGGCGACGGCAACAATATGGCGCGCACCTGGTTGCAGGCTGCCCGCCTGCTGGGTTTCAAGCTCAAGATTGCCTCGCCCAAAGGCTTCGAGGTCAAGCCGCTGGATGGCGCACAGTATGGCCCGGAGACGTTCGAGCAGTTTGCCGACCCGCTGCAGGCGGCCGCCGGTGCGGATATCGTCACCACCGACGTCTTCACCAGCATGGGGTTTGAAGCCGAGGGCGATTCCCGTCGCGAGGCTTTCCGCGACTACATCGTCGATGCCCGGGTGATGCAGGCCGCCAAGCCCGACGCGATCTTCCTGCACTGCCTGCCTGCCCATCGCGGCGAGGAAGTGGCGGCCGAGGTGATCGACGGTCCGCAAAGCGCGGTGTGGGACGAAGCGGAAAACCGCATGCACGCGCAAAAGGCGCTGATCGAGTTCCTGCTGCTCGGCCGTGTGACCGACAGCAAGGCCTGACCCCGCGCGGCCAGCAAGACAAAACGCTTGCTCCGGCGTCGCGTTTTCGTTGAAAATGGCCGCTTGATTATTGGCAGGCTGGTTTTTTCCGGCCTGCTGTCTTTGAGCGTTTCAGGATTCCATTCGTGATGTTCGCCTCCATTCGCCACTCCTGCCAGATCGCTTCCCTGCGACGCATGACTGTGGGCGGATTGCGACGAGCTTTCCGTTGCCGCACTCACCCTGAAGCGTCCAGAGGCTAAGGGCCCACCGGCCCGCCACATCCGAACCAGAACGGCACCGGGCGACGCGAACTCAATGCGTCGCCCGTTTTTTTTATTCAGACGGAAATCAATACCATGAGTGAAGTCAGCAAAGTCGTCCTCGCCTATTCCGGCGGCCTTGATACCTCGGTCATCCTTAAGTGGTTGCAGGATACCTACCAGTGCGAAGTGGTGACCTTCACCGCCGACATCGGCCAGGGCGAAGAAGTCGAACCGGCACGCAAGAAGGCCGTGGCCTGCGGCGTGAAGCCGGAAAACATCTTCATCGACGACCTGCGCGAAGAATTCGTGCGCGACTTCGTGTTCCCGATGTTCCGCGCCAACACCATCTATGAAGGCGAATACCTGCTCGGCACCTCGATCGCCCGCCCGCTGATCGCCAAGCGCCAGATCGAGATCGCCAACCAGGTCGGCGCCGACGCCGTGTCGCACGGCGCGACCGGCAAGGGCAACGACCAGGTCCGCTTCGAGCTGGGCTACTACGCGCTCAAGCCGGACGTGAAGGTCATCGCCCCGTGGCGCGAATGGGATCTCCTGAGCCGCGAAAAACTCCTGGCCTACGCCGAGAAGCACGGCATCGACATCACCAAGAAGAAGAGCGGCGGCAGCCCTTACTCGATGGATGCCAACCTGCTGCACATTTCCTACGAAGGCCAAGTGCTGGAAAACCCGGCGGCGGAGCCGGAAGAGGATATGTGGCTGTGGACCGTCAGCCCGGAAAATGCCCCGGACGCGGCCGAATACATCGAGCTGGAATACACCCGTGGTGACATCACCGCCATCAACGGCGTCAAGATGAGCCCGGCCGAAGTGCTGACCAAGCCCAACCAACTCGGCGGCAAGCACGGCATCGGCCGTCTGGACATCGTGGAAAACCGCTATGTCGGCATGAAGTCGCGCGGCTGCTACGAAACCCCGGGGGGCACCATCATGCTCAAGGCCCATCGCGCGATCGAATCGATCACGCTGGACCGCGAAGTCGCCCACCTCAAGGACGAACTGATGCCGAAGTACGCCAGCCTGGTGTACACCGGCTACTGGTGGAGCCCGGAGCGCAAGATGCTCCAGACCATGATCGACGAAAGCCAGAAGACCGTGAACGGCTGGGTGCGCATCAAGCTGTACAAGGGCAACGTGATCGTGGTTGGCCGCGAATCGAAGACCGACAGCCTGTTCGACCCGAACATCGCCACCTTCGAGGACGATGCCGGTGCCTACAACCAGGCTGACGCCGCAGGCTTCATCAAGCTCAACGCCCTGCGCATGCGCATTGCCGCCAACGCAGCCAAGGCCCGCGGCTAACTTCCCGCCGGGCCTCACAGAAACCGCGCAAGCCTTACCGGCGGCGCGGTTTTTTCATTCCGGCGCGGGCGTATAATTCCGGCCAAATAGACAAGGGGACATCCATGGATTTCTTCACAAACATGAGCGAAGAACAGTTCACCAACATCTCGATGGCCGTGCTCCTGACCGGCCTGATGGTGTTCATGGGCTTTATCGTGTGGGATCTGGGCAAGAAATCGCAGGCCGGCAAATTCGGCACGTTCGTGCTGTTTCTGGCGCTGATGGTCGGTGTGGTCGGCTTTGTGTTCAAGAATGCGCTGGTGGAATACTTGATCCTGAAGTGAAGACAGCGCGAGGGCGGCTTCCCGTGCTTCCCTCTGGCCTTGAACCGG
>JASLDQ010000291.1 GCA_030151505.1 Chromobacteriaceae bacterium | reverse complement strand
ATAGTCTATCCCGACGCCTTCCTCACCCGCGACGCGTGGGGCGACGAGTTCGGCCTGATGCACGAGGGCGAGCAGGAGCTGATCGGTCAGGCGCGAGGTGACGGCCCCTTACTGCTGTCGTGGCCGGACAGCGCCGATTCGCCCTTGCAGGACGGCTGGAACGTCGTCATCCACGAATGCGCGCACAAGCTCGACATGCTCAACGGCGCGCCCAACGGCTGTCCGCCCTTGCACGCCGGGATGAAGGTGCGCGACTGGGCCGACGCCTTCGGCCGCGCCTACGAGTGTTTCTGCCGCGAGGTCGACGCCGGCCGTGAAAGCTGGCTCGACCCCTACGCCAGCAGCGCGCCGTGCGAGTTCTTTGCCGTGTTGAGCGAGTATTTCTTCGAGGCGCCGCACTGGGTCGCGCGCGACTACCCGGCGGTGTACGCGCAGATGCGGCTGTTCTACCGGCAAGACCCGGCCGTGCGCCTGCCGGCGGTGCCGCTGGACGTGCTGCTGGGGCAGGGCGGCGGTGGGGCATCGGCCTGACCGGTACCCGCCAGTCTGCATTTCCCGCCGGGAGGTCCGGATTTGCCCATCCCGACCGGAGGTCCGCGCTTTTCTAAACCTTTTCAAGCGCGCGAATTCGAAAGCAAGAGCCGGAGTGCGGTGCGCCGCACAGACCCGCTAGATTGGGTGAATCAATCCGGCCAAGCGTCGAAAGGAGGCTGCCATGTCCAGCAAAACCACAGTCCTCGCCCAGGGAACCTTCCGTGATCCGCGTTGGGCTGCCGTGCTGGCGCGCGACCCGCAGGCCGACGGTCGGTTCGTCTACTCGGTCAGCACCACCGGGGTCTACTGCCGGCCGTCCTGCCCTTCGCGCGCCGCGCGCCCGGAAAACGTGGCCTTCCACGTCACGGCGGCCGAGGCTGAACGCGCCGGCTTCCGTCCGTGCAAACGCTGCCGGCCCGACCAGCCGCCGCTGGCCGTACAACACGCCGCTCGGGTGGCGGAGTTGTGCCGTCTGATCGAGATGTCCGGGCAGGCGCCGCAGCTGGCACAACTGGCCCGGTACGCCGGCTGGAGCGTTTATCATCTTCACCGCGTGTTCAAGGCCGTGACGGGGCTAACCCCGAAAGATTATGCCGCCGCCCACCGCGGCCGGCGGGTCCGGGACGAGCTGGCGGCGGGCGGCACGGTCACCGAGGCGATCTACGGCGCCGGCTACAACTCCAGCGGGCGTTTTTACGAGCAGGCCGACCGGGTGCTGGGCATGACGCCGAGCCGCTATCGCGCCGGCGGCGCCCAAACCGTCATCCGCTTCGGCATCGGCCAGTGCTCGCTCGGCGCGATTCTGGTTGCCGCCAGCGAGCGCGGCGTGTGCGCAATCCTGATGGGCGACGATCCCGGCGCGCTGGCGCGAGACCTGCAAGACCGTTTTCCAAAGGCCGGGCTGGTCGGCGGCGATACCGGCTTCGAGCGGTGGATGGCCCAGGTGATCGGTTTCGTCGAAGCGCCGCAGCTGGGGCTGGACTTGCCGCTGGACGTGCGCGGCACGGCGTTCCAGCAGCGGGTATGGCTGGCGCTGCGGCAGATTCCGGTCGGCGAGACGGTCAGCTACACCGAGCTGGCCCGCCGCATCGGCGCGCCCCGCGCGGTGCGGGCGGTGGCCGGCGCTTGCGCCGCCAATGCGCTGGCAGTGGCGATTCCCTGCCACCGGGTGGTACGCAGTGACGGCAGCCTGTCCGGCTACCGCTGGGGCGTGGAGCGCAAGCGCGCGCTGCTCGACAAGGAGGCCGACCTGGCCGGAAAGGACGAACGATGATGCCGGCCTTACCGGCCGGGCCAGCCCGGTTTGTCGCGACCTGCCGGGGGCAGGCCAGACCGGCGGGGAGGCATCGCTCCCCGACCGGGCCAGCAGAACCGCTGGTGCACGACGGTCTTTCGGGTGCTGGTGCCCTATCCGGAAAACGCGAATCTTCGGCACCGCAACTTGATGGAACGACCCGGTCGGGACGCGGCAGCCGTAACATTCGCTCCTTTTCACCGCCGATCAGCGGCGGGAGCAGGGAAGGCCCTATGCACCCCGGATCGACACGCGGCATTGTCCCGGCGCTCTCCGTGCAGACCAGCGCGATGGCGCGGCCATCGCGCCTCACGCGCAAGCGGAGCGGCATCCGATGACTCCCGACCTGTTTGCCGCTGACGACGCCCCCTGGACGGAACAGCTGGGCGAGGGTGTGGCCCTGTTGCACGGCTTCGCCACGGCTGGCGCCTGCGCGATGCTGGCCGAGGTGGACGACATCACCGTGCAGGCGCCGTTCCGCCATATGCTCACGCCGGGCGGTTTTGCCATGTCGGTGGCCATGAGCAACTGCGGCGCGCTGGGGTGGGTGACGGACCGGCGCGGTTACCGTTATTCCCCGCTCGATCCGGACAACGGCCAGCCCTGGCCGCCGATGCCGGCAAGCTGGCGTCAGCTCGCTCGGGACGCCGCCGCCGAAGCGGGTTTTGCCGGTTTCGACCCCGACTCCTGTCTGATCAACCGCTACGCGCCGGGCGCCAAAATGTCGCTGCACCAGGACCGCGACGAACGCGATCTGCGCGCGCCCATTGTCTCGGTGTCGCTTGGTCTGCCGGCGCTGTTCCAGCTGGGAGGCCTGCGCCGGGCCGATGCGGTGCGCCACCTGCCGTTGCTGCATGGCGACGTGCTGGTGTGGGGCGGCCCCGATCGGCTGCGCTACCATGGCGTGCTGGCGCTCAAGCCCGGTTTTCATCCTCTGGCCGGCGGCCATCGCATCAACCTGACCTTCCGCAAGGCCGCCTGATTCCGAATCCGCCGCGAAGTCCATCCATGAACGACTCTATCCCGCAACACGCCACGCTTCGCTGCACCGTCGAGCTGCCGCCCACCTTCCGGCCGGCCGACATCCTCGCTTTCCATCGGCGCGATCCGGCCATGGTGGCGGAACGGGTCGACGAGGATGGCTTCCACAAGGGGCTGGCGTGGAACGGGCAGGCCGCCTGCCTCGGTGTCCGTTTCCTCGACGGGCAGGCCGAGGCGGGGCTGGCCATCGACGGACCCGCCGGTGCCGGGGATCAGGACATGCTGGAACGGATGGTGCGGCGCATGCTGGGCCTGACCCAGCCGGTCGAGGCTTTTGAAGAGACCTATCGCACGCATCCGCAGCTGGGGTGGTTGATTGCGGCCCACCCGGGCTTGCGGGTGCCGCTCGCCGCCACGCCGTTCGAGGCGCTGACCTGGGCGATCGCCGGGCAGCAGATCAGTGTGAGCGCGGCGGTGGCGGCGCGGCGCAAGCTGATCGTTGCCGCCGGGCTGCGGCACTCGGCCGGGCTGTGGTGCTATCCGGACGCCAGCCGGCTGGCCGGTCTGGACGAGACGGTGCTGCGGGCGGCCGGCTTTTCGCAGACCAAGGCCGGCAGCCTGCTGACCCTGAGCCGGCAGGTCCAGGCCGGACTGTTGCCGCTGGCAGCGTGGACGGTGGAGCTGCCGGTCGAACACATCCGCGAAGCCTTGCTGCGGGTGCGCGGTATCGGTCCGTGGACGGTCAATTACGCGCTGCTGCGAGGCTTTGGCTGGCTGGACGGCTCGCTGCACGGAGACGCCGCGGTGCGGCGCAATCTGCAGGCCCTGCTCGGCGTGCCGGACAAGGTGACGGAAAACGAGACGAGGGACTGGCTGGCCGGCTTTACACCGTGGCGGGCACTGGTGGCG
>JASLDQ010000278.1 GCA_030151505.1 Chromobacteriaceae bacterium | reverse complement strand
GGGCCAGCCCGATGATGGTCTGCACGATCAGCACGTCGTCCTTGTCGTCGGGCAGGTTCATCACGAAGCTGCGGTCGATCTTGAGCTGATCGAGCGGGAAGTGGCGCAAATAAGCGAGGGAGGAGTAGCCGGTGCCGAAATCGTCCAGGGCGACCCTGATGCCCAGCGCGCGCAGGTGCTGGAAAGGCTGGTGCTGCAGGCTGGCGGTATGGATCAGCGTCCGTTCGGTGATCTCCAGCTCCAGCCGCTTTGGGTCCACCTTGTGGTGAGACAGCAGTGCCTCGATGCGCGGGGCGAAGTCGGGTTTGCTGATCTGGCGGGCAGAAATGTTGACCGCCATGGTCCCATCATGGCCAGTGGCCTGCCAGCGGGCGAGCATGCGGCAGGCTTCTTCCAGCACCCAGTCTCCCAGCAATTCGATCAGGCGGGTTTCCTCCGCCACCGGGATGAACAGGGCCGGCGAGATGGCGCCGATTTCCGGATGCTGCCAGCGCAGCAGCGCCTCGGCTCCGACCATGCGTCCGGTGCACAGATCGATCTGCGGCTGGTAGACCAGCCGCAACTCCTGCCGGTCGACCGCATTGCGGATGCCCTGTTCGATCATCACGCGTTCCTGTACCTGCCGGTCCATTCCCTGCTCGAAGAAGTGCTGGCTGGCGCGCCCGTCGGCCTTGCTCGCGTAAAGGGCCAGGTCGGCGTGCTGCATCAGCTCGTCCCGGTTGCCGCCATCCTCCGGAAAAACGGCGATCCCGAGCGATGCCGTGACGTTCAGTTCGATGCCGTCGACGTGGAAGGTCCGGGACAGGCCGCCGTTCAGACGACGGGCGATGTCGGCGACTTCCTGCCGGTCGCGGATGGCCGGTATGAGCACGGCGAATTCGTCGCCGCCCTGACGACAGACCCGATCTCCCGTGCGCAGGCTGTTGGCGAGGGTCTGTCCCACCTGTCGCAGCAGGCTGTCGCCGATCGAGTGGCCGAGCGTGTCGTTGATGTGCTTGAAATGGTCGAGATCGATCAGGATCAGCGCCAGCGAGAGGTGCTGGTCGTGATGGGATTCGATGGCGTGGTCGAGGTGGTTGCCGAAGGCATCGCGATTGTGCAGGCCGGTCAGCGGGTCGTGGTCGGACAGGAAGTTGAGCCGTTCTTCCGTGCTCTTGCGTTCGCTGATGTCCGCAAACAGCCCGACATAGCATTGCACGTCCTGGCCGGCACCGGAGCGGACGGCGCTGATGGTCAGCCATTCGTGGTAGAGCGATCCGTCCTTGCGCCGGTTGACGATCTCGCCTTGCCACAGCCCGTTCTCGCCGAGAGCCCTCCACATGGCCTGGTAGAACGCTTCGTCGTGCAGGCCGGATGACAGGAAGCCGGTGGTTCTGCCGATGCTCTCTTCCGCCGAGTAACCGGTAATGTCGCTGAAGGCCTGGTTGACCTTGAGGATGCGGGTCGAACCATCGGTGATGATGATGCCGTCGCGGCTGGCGGAGAACACGGTGGCCGCCAGATCCGCCTGGTTTTGCTGGAGCTTTTGCGCGCTGATGTCGATCAGCATGACGATATGGCCGGTTCCGGCCGGCAGACGGCGCCCGAGCAGGCGGAAATGCCGGCTTGCCGGCAGGCTGACTTCGCTGTCGATGCTGTCGCACAGGCCGGCGAGCAGGCGGGCCAGAGCCGAGTCGTCGGCGTTGCCGCACAGCTTGCAGCCGGACAGCAGCGGCGTGATGTGGCGCCCGCTGGCCGTGCCGGGCGCAAGGTTCATCAGTTCGTCCCAGCGATGGTTGCTCATCGTGATGCGGCCATCGGTGTCCAGTTCGGCCACGGCGATCGGCAGCGTATCGAAAACGGTGTCGAGCCGCGCCAGTTCGTGCTGATGCTGGCGCGAATGGCGGTGCATCAGGTACAGCATCGCGCCGCCCATCGAGCCTGCCAGCAGCAGCGCCACGCCGACGATCAGGCCGAGTTGCAGGGTGACGTTGTTCCACTGCGCCAGCGCGACGGCTTCGGGGATGCGGGTGATGACGACCAGCGGGAATTCGCGCGAGGCGCGGAAGGCAACCAGCGTGCCGTTGTCGTCTTGCAGCGATCCGATCTCGCGGGCGGGCAGCCAGTCGTGCAGCAACTGCTGGCGGGTACGCAGCGAGAGCGGCTCCAGTTCGCCGGTGGACAGCAGGATGAAGCCGTCGTAGCGGAGGATGTCGATGCCGATGCGCGGGTTGTCGCTGGTGAGGGTCAGAAAATTGCGGAAATAGTCGAGGTTGAGCGCTGCGATCAGGCGGTGGCCGTCGGCCAGCGCCAGGCTGACCGGCAGGATGTCGCTGTCGCCTTCCTCGACTAGGGTCGAGGCATTGCCCAGGTCGCGGCCGGCCAGGGGCAGGGCAATGGCTGGCTGGCCCGGTCCGGCGGGGAGGGTGATGCGTCGGCCGGCGTTGGCCGAATTGCTGCTGCTGACAATCAAGCCGCCATCCGTGGCGACGGAAAGCGAACGGATCATGGGCTGACGCTCGATGCCGGCCGCCAGCAGGCTGTTGCCGCGCGGGCCCTGCCGGTCTGCCGGGGGCAGGGCACTCCAGCGGTCGCCGCACTCCAGCATGATTTGCCGCAGTTGCTGCAGGGAACGGCTGAGATGATCCTCGCTGATCCGGCTGAGCATGCCGGCGCGGCCGCTGTAGAGCTGCAGGGTTTCCGTCTTCATCCGGCCGGCGGTGTAGACGACGGTCAGTACGGCCACGACCAGCAAGACGGCGAGAGTGAGCAGGGCCGGATACCGCAGGCTGCCGGGCTGGGTGAGACGCGGGAAGCGCGAGGAGGATGTCGGCATGGTCTCAGCGGAGAAGGACGATGGCGCTCAGGCCATGCTGGCGGGCGGCGGCAGCCAAGCGGCCGTCGCGTTTGATGTCGGCCACGAAGCGGTTGACCTGGTCGAGCCAGGGCTGGTCCTGCGGGGCGACGGCGTAGGCATAGGATTGCGGATGCCAGGGGCGGGGAGGGGCGAGCAGCCTGGCCCAGTCGTGCTTGTCTAGCATCGTGCGGCCGTAGGGGTAGTCGGTCATGAAAACGTCGGCCCGTCCGGATTCGACCTCGGCCTCGCGTGTGGCCGGCGGCGTGACCACCATCAGACGGGCATATCGCAGGCGCTGGCGCATCAGCGGTTCGTGGTAGGTACCGGCCGAGACCGCCACGACCGTGCCGGGGCGATCGATATCCTCCCACGAACGCACCCGGCGGTTGACCCGGGTGGTGACGGCATAGACGTCGCTTTGCAAATAGGGGGCGGAGAAGGCCAGCAGCTTTTGCCGCGCCGGCGTAACGGCGACCGCAAACATGGCGATGTCGCAGCGCTGTTGTTTCAGATCGTTGGCCAGTGTAGGAAAGCTCGAGTCGACGAACTCGACCGCCACGCCCAGATCCTGGCCGAGCTCATGCGCCAGTTCGATGTCGAGGCCGGTGAGCAGGCCGGTTTTGCCGTTGCGCCAACTGATGCCGTAGTAGTCAGGCCAGATGCAGACCCGCAGCATTTTCTCGTTCCGGATGGCATCCAGCCGGCTTGCCGCCGCGGTGCCGGCCGCGACGAGCAGGGCGAGAGTGATGGCATGGCGGAAAAAGCGCATCGGGGCGGATGGGGGAGCGTACAAGGCACGCCAGTATGGCCAGCGCTGATGACGCTGGCAACAAAACAATCCTTGTTGTATGGAGTTGGCCGAATTCGTTACTCTTCCGGGGTCTGCCATGTTTTATGCAAATGTCCCGACCAGCCGGCGATGCCGGTCCGTAACGGACAGGATTCATCTAGCGGTGCCTTCATTAGACGGCCGACATCGCTGCGGAGCTGGCATGGTCCCATGAATGCCGTCGCCCACTCGAGCCGCCATGTCCACATTCCCGTTCCGGCCCCGACTTTTCGCCGCCCTGCGCGGCTACCGGCTATCCACCTTGCGCGCCGATGCCTTCGCCGGCCTGACGGTCGGCATCGTGGCCCTGCCGCTGGCGATGGCCTTTGCCATGGCGTCGGGTGTCAGTCCCGAAGCCGGCATCATCACCGCCGTGGTCGCGGGCTTCCTGATCTCGGCGCTGGGGGGCACCCGCCTGTGCATCGGCGGGCCGACCGGCGCCTACATCGTCATTTTGTACGGCATCGTCGCCAAGTACGGGCTGGCCAACCTGCTGCTGTGCACCTTCCTGGCCGGGGCGATGCTGGTGGTGATGGGGCTGTTGCGGATGGGGCAGATCATCAAGTTCTTTCCGCTGCCGCTGGTCACCGGCTTCACCAACGGCATCGCTGTGCTGATCTTCCTGACCCAGCTGAAGGATTTTTTCGGGCTCCAGGTGACCATGCCGTCCGGCTTCTTCGCCACGGTGCAAACGCTCGGCGCCCATCTGGCCTCCTTCGATGCGATGACCCTTATCGTGTCGTCCTGCTGCCTCGCACTCATCCTGCTGTGGCCGAAGCGCTGGAACAAATACCTGCCGTCGCCGTTTGTGGCACTGGTGCTGGCGACCGTCGTCTGCGCCGTGCTGGCGCTGCCGGTAGCCACCATCGGCAGCAAGTTCGGCGGTATTCCGCAGGGGCTGCCGCCGGTGCAGGCGCTCCAGCTGGATTTCAACCACCTGTCCGAGCTGCTGGCGCCGGCCTTCACCATTGCGCTGCTGGGGGCGATCGAATCGCTGCTGTGCGCCGTGGTGGCCGACCAGCAGACCAACGACAAGCATGATTCCAACCAGGAGCTGATCGCGCAGGGCATCGCCAACATGGTCGTGCCGTTTTTCGGCGGGATTCCGGCCACCGGCGCCATCGCCCGCACCGGCACCAATATCCAGAACGGCGGCCGGACACCGGTGGCCGGCATCGTCCACGCGGTGTTCCTGCTGCTGGTGGTGCTGGTGGCCGCGCCGCTGGCCAAGTACATTCCGCTGGCAGTGCTGGCGGCGATCCTGATCGCCGTGGCGCTCAAGATGGGCGACTGGGACATCCGCAAGGCGGCGCGCTTTCCCAAACGCGACACCGCGGTGCTGATCGTCACCTTCATCCTGACCGTGGCGTTCGATCTGACCGTGGCGGTGCAGATCGGCATGCTGCTGGCAGCGGTGTTCTTCATCCAGCGCATGGCGGCCAGCACTGGCGTGCATCGGCTGGTGCCCGAGCACGCCTATCTGTTCGAGCGTCATTCCATCGCCGGCAAGAGCATGCCGGCCGGCTGTGCCGCTTTCCGGGTCGAGGGCGCGCTGTTCTTCGGCGCGGCGGACAGCCTCGACATCCTGCTGACCGACAGCCAGGGATGCTCAGTGGTGATCCTGCAACTACACCGCATGGTGCTGCTCGACACCACCGGCCTGCTGGCGCTGGCGGCCCTGCACGAGAAACTGCAGGAAGCCGGCAAGACCCTGATCCTGTGCGGAGCGGGCAGCGATGCCGCCCGCCAGCTCGAACGTGCACGCGCCCAGATGCACATGAGCAGCGACAACGTGCAACCCGATCTGGTTGCTGCGCTGGAGCGGGCTGTCAGCTTGCTGGCGACCGCCAGATAAATCCGGCCTGTCGTCTCCGGACGGAACGTCTGCCGGACGTTCCGTCCGTTTTTCATCATCGTCACTGGCGGACTGGTCCGCCGCGCCGATGCCCCGGGAAGTGAATTCACATGAAGTTGACCTTGTCGCTGCTGGGCCGCTGGATGCCCGGTCTGCCCGAACTTCTGCAGTATCCCCGCCAGTTCTGGCGCCAGGATGTCGCCGCCGGCCTGTCGGTCGCGGCGGTGGCGCTGCCGGTCGGGCTGGCCTACGCCCAGCTGGCGGGCTTCAGTCCGGTGGTCGGGCTCTACAGCAGCATCCTGCCGATGGTGGTGTACGCGCTGTTCGGCTCGTCGCGGCAACTGATCGTCGGGCCGGATGCCGCCACCTGCGCGATGATCGCCGCCGCGCTGGTGCCGCTGGCGGCGGGCGACGACGAGCTTTACCAGTCGCTGGCCATTTCCCTCACCTTGCTGACCGGGCTGTTCTGCCTGCTCGCCAGCCGCTTCCGGCTAGGCTTTCTGGCGGACTTCCTGTCGCGGCCGATTCTGGTCGGGCTGCTCAACGGCGTGGCGATCAACATCGTGTTCGGCCAGTTGGGCAAGGTCAGCGGCCTGAGCCTGAGCGGCAGCGATCCCGTCGCACTGAGCCTGTCGCTCGCCGGGCAATTCGCCCTGTTGAGCTGGCCGACGCTGGGACTGGCCGGCTTGACGCTGGCGGTGTACGTGCTGACCCGCAAGCGCTGGCCGCGCGCGCCCGCGCCGCTGGTGGCGATGGTGGTCGCCACGGGGCTGTCGTTTGCATTTGATCTGGCCGTGTTCGGGGTGGCGGTGGTCGGTGCGGTGGAGCCCGGCCTGCCGCGCCTGCACCTGCCGACGATCACGCCGGGCGCGCTGGGAACGCTGCTGCCGTCGGCCATGGCGCTGGCGCTGATCAGCTTCAGCAGCGCCATGCTGACCGGGCGCAGCTTCGCCGCCAAGAACGGCTATGACATCGATGCCAACCGCGAATTCCAGGCGCTCGGGGCGGCCAATATCGCGTCGGCCCTGTCGCAGGGCTTTGCCATCAGCGGGGCGGATTCGCGGACGGCGGTCAACGATGCGGCCGGCGGGCAGTCGCGCATGGTGTCGCTGGTGGCGGCCGGCGCCATGCTGTTGGTGTTGCTGCTGTTCACCCGCTGGCTGGCCTGGCTGCCGATCGCGGCGCTGGGCGCGATCCTGATCGCGTCCGCCGCCGGCCTGATGGATTTGGGCGGCCTTTTGGCGTTGCGGCGCATCGACCGGGCGGAATTCCACATCGCACTGACCACCCTGATCGGGGTGACGCTGGTCGGGGTGATGCCGGGCATCATCCTGGCGGTGGCGATGGCGCTGCTGCGATTCCTCTACAAGGTGTCGCGCCCGGTCGACCAGTTGCTGGGCCGGATTCCCGACAGCGAAGGTTTCTACGAGCTGCAGCATTATCCTGAAGCCAGCGCGGTGCCGGGCTTCCTGCTGTTCCGCTTCGAGTCGCCGCTGATCTTTTTCAATGCAGACTATTTCCGCCAGCGGGTGTTGCAACTGGTGGCGGAGTCGACCGAACCGGTGTGCTGGGTGGTGATCGACGGCCTGTCCATCGGCGAAATCGACTACACCGGCGGACTGGCCGTGCACGAACTGGGCCGGCAACTGGCGGGACAGGGCATTACGCTGGCGATCGCCGGCCGTGCGGCCGAGTTCCAGAAATGGTTGGGCCGGCATGAGATGGTCGACGGAGGTGAGCGTCCCCTGCGGTTTTACGCCAACCGCAGTGCAGCGCTGACCGCCTATGTGATGGAGGCGTGCGGCATCGAACC
>JASLDQ010000272.1 GCA_030151505.1 Chromobacteriaceae bacterium | reverse complement strand
GTATTTCCAACGGCTCGCTGGTGTCTAGAGAAGCCGGGGCGATTCAAGTCTTGTCCCTAGGCAATAAAAAGGCGACTTCATCAGTCGCCCGGAGTGTTTGTCGAAGTCGCTTGCCTCGATCGCCATCGTGCTTTGCGATGACGTCATGTCGCTGGCGCTTCAGCCGTTTTCATTTTCCCGGTAATCGCCTTTAGCAGGCTCCTGTGCAGTTCAGGGTGGACCTTCTTCAGATACTCAATGATTTCGAAATCCTGGCGATTGACCTTGCCCAGATCAATCTGTTCGACATGGACCAGACGCAGCAATTCGCGTACCGGTTTGGGCATGTTGCGGCCGGATTCGTAGCGGCTGCCTCCGGACTGAGTGACGCCGATCTGGTTCCAGAATTCCTGCTGGTTGAGGCCGAGTCTGCGGCGGATTTCACGAGGGTTGTCGATTTTGGAAAAAAGCTTCATGGCCGGGGTCCTGTCAGAATCGGGTGGTTTTTCGGATTGTGCAGATCGGAATATAGATTGGCCAATCAACTAATCAAATAGCATTAATTGGCTATGGCTATAGTCCGGATGGGCTAAACGCGGCAAGGTTTCCCCGGAAAGGGGGCTGCTCATGTTCCCGGCGGCCAAAATGATCCGGCCCGGCAAGCGCAGCCTGTCGGGCCGGATGGATCGGGCTGGGCAACACGGTCTGCCCGAGCGTGTGGGGCCTAGTCGAACAGTTCCTCGAAAAAGCTCTTCTTCTTGTACGGCTTGTTGTAGCCGTGGCCATGGCCGGCGTGACTGTCGTGATGCACCGCACCGTGGCCGGCAGGGCCAGCGGCCTGCTGCGTGCCGGCCGAGCGTTCAATGATCTTGTCGAGTTCGCCACGGTCAAGCCAGACGCCCCGGCAGTTCGGGCAGTAGTCGATCTCGACACCTTGGCGCTCGCTCATGACGAGATGGGTATTGCTGCAATTCGGGCACAACATCGATTTCTCCAAACGGATGGGCCGGTTTGACCCCGTGCAAAGCCTACGAACGGCAGTTGAAGCCTTCCTTAATGACGAATATCTGGCGTGTTGCGGTTGAGTATAAGGATGGCATTTCGAGCCCCGGTGGCCGTCTGTGCGGGTTCGGCAGGCTTGCCATGCCCAAACAGTCCGAACCGGTCAAGGACTCTTCCGGTGTCTTCTGCCGGCGTGGCTGGTCAAAATTTCGATCACTTCATCGTCCTTGACCTGATCGAAGTGGCGATAAAACTGGCCGACTGCCTGGAAGTCGGCCGAGGCGTGCAGGCATACCGTTTCATCGCAATACGGCTGGACCCTGGCGGCCGCTTCGATCGACGCGACCGGTATGGCGCAGATCAGCCGGGCAGGATGGCGGGCGCGGATGGCATGGAGAGCGGCAATCATGGTGGCGCCGGTGGCCAGACCGTCGTCCACCACGATGACGATGCGGCCGGCCGGGTCGATGGGCGGCCGGACCGGGGTGTACTGCGCCCGTCGCCGGCGCATCAATTCGATCTGCGCCTGGATTTCCGCCTCGATATAGGCCTGATCGGCTCCCGCGCTGCCGGCGTGGTCGGCCAGCCAGGACCAGCCGGATTCGCTGACCGCGCCGATGGCGAACTCCGGGTTGTAGGGTGCGCCCAGTTTGCGCACCAGCACGACATCCAGTTCCCCTCCCAGGGCATCGGCCACCACCTCGCCCATCGGTACCCCGCCGCGCGGAATGGCCAGCACCAGCGGGTGGTGTCCCTGCCAGGGCTGGAGGGCGGCGGCGAGGAGGCCGGCGGCATGCGCCCGGTCGTTGAACATCATGATGAAACTCCGCTGGCCTGCCCGGGGCGCTCCGGTTGCAGCAGCTCGATCCGGAAGCCGGCCTCATAGGGCGGCACATTGCATTCGACGATGTCGGACGGCGCAACCTGCAGATGGAGTCCCACCACATCGGCCCGCAGCGGTAGTCGGGCAGCGTGGCGGTCCGCCAGCACGGCCACGAGGACGGCGGCCGGCTGCTTGCCGGCGAGGTAGTCCACCGCCCGGAGCAAGGAGTGGCCGGTATAGAGCACGTCGTCCACCAGCAGCAGGGTATGGCCGCTCAGGTCCACGCCGGCGTGGGCGGCGTTTTCGGTCAGGCGCGTATCGGGGTGGAGCAAGGTCAGATCGTCGGCGTAGCGCTTGATTGCCAGGTCCAGCCGCAAGGGCGGCGGCAGGCCATGTCCTTGCGTCAGTGCCGTGCTCAGGCGGTCGGCCAGCGGTGCGCCGCGCCGCAGAATGCCGATGATCGCCACATTGGTCCGGCCGGCAAGCAAAGCGGCTATCTGCCGCGCCATGTCGTCGATGACGACTTCCAATTGAGGCGTGTCGTAGAGGCAACTGCGTTTTCCGGCGGGACGATCCATGCTGGCCTCACGTGGTCGTAACGATGGGCAGGTTGATCCTGTTTTTAAGTTGTAAGGGAAAATGCCGGGTCATGGCGGTGCGGTGGATCAACGGCGGAGTGGGGACTGGAGATCGGGACGATTTTGCGTCGTGCACAAGCCCGGGCAGCAAGCAGCGCCGCGGGCGGCCGGGTCCGGCGGACAAGGTGGAGTCTGCCCAGTCCGGACGCGTATGGCGATTGTTGCCTGATTCCTGTGCGGACGTGGTGAACCCGCCGTCGCCATGCCGCTGCCGGATTCGCGGATCAGGGTGCCCGGACCAGCATGGCGACGCCGGCGACCATCAGGAGGGTGCCGATCGCCCGCCCGGGGCTGAAGGATTCGCGCAGGAGCCTTGCTCCCAGAATGACGCCGACCAGCATGGACAATTCCCGCACCGGTGCGACGTAACTGAGCGGCGCGCGAACCATGGCGAGCAGGACCAGGGTATAGGCCAGCGGCGACAACAGGCCCACCGCAATGATGTAGCGGCGATTGCTGCGCCATTGCTGGCGAAGCGCTTGGGGATTGCCCAGGGCCTGCGGCGCCAGAATGGCGGTGCGCAGCATCAGGACGAGCAGGTAATAGAGCACGGGATCGAGGCCGGCAACCTTGATCGCCCAGCCGTCGAGCACGGTATAGGCCGCAATGAAAACTCCCGTCAGGCAGCCCCAATACATGCCGGCAAGCGCCTTGGCCGAAGTGGAAAGCTGCCGTATCGCCCCCGAAATCAGCAGGATGCCCAGGAGGATGGCGGCGATGCCCAACCAGCCTTGGGTGGTCGGCATCTCTCCCAGCAGCAGGATGGCGCCAAACACGGCAAACAGCGGCCCGGTGCCGCGGGCCAGCGGGTAGACGACGGAAAAATCGCCCGCCCGGTAGCCTTGTTGCAGCACCAGCGAGTACAGCATGTGTATCAGAGCGCTGCCGGCAATGGCGGCCCAGGCGGAAAGGCCGAGCGGCGACGGATGGGCGTGCCATGACGCCAGGCCGAAGGGGAGGACGGCGACCAGGCTCACGATGCCGAACAGCCAGACGAAGGACAGGCCGCCCGATGCTTTCTTGGCGCACAGGTTCCAGGCGGCATGGAACAGCGCGCCGGCTATTACGAGAAGGAAAGCGTCGGTACTCATGGAAACCGGATGGGCTAAAAGAGGAAAGGGTCCTGCCGGAAAGTGCCGATCTGCTTCCGGATTCGGCCCGCCGGATTGACGGCCCGGGGATATGGAAAGCGGGTCGCATCTCCCGTGTAGCGGCAATGCTATCCGGATACCGGCTGGTCCGCATGATAAATCCGTGCAGACCGACCGAGGGCAGTGACTTACGGGACCCTGACGTGAAGATAAGGCGGAGATGGCGGCCGGGTAGCTGGCCTGCTCCGGCGCAGGCTCCGATCGACAGGGTAAAAACGGGTGCAGCTATGCCGCTGGGCCTGATTCGCGTACCGGGCAAGACCGGCGCCGTTCGCCTGCCTTGGATCGATGTCCTGCTGGTTGAAGGGATTACACGGTAGACGCTGGCTTGGGGAGAAGTGGGCGGTTATCTGCACCGGGCTGCGCCGCCAGTCGGGGCGGCGCGGCAGGCGGTGCCGGATGCACCTCTGTGGGGCCGAGCATGCCGGTTTCCGTCAGGCATGTCCTTGCCGAGACCAAGATACCGGCACGAGGCCCGGGTTCACCGCCCAGCGGGATTCATTGCCGCAACGGGCGCCAGGCCCTCCGGGAAGGCGGATTTCCGGGTAAACGGGAGACGTCCGTCCGGTGGCCTCCTTGCATGGGGGGTCCAGCCATGCGGGCCCTTGCTCAGCGGTTTTCGCCGCTCTTGCCCGCTGCCAGCCCGTGTTCGACGGCATAGACCGCTGCCTGCACCCGGCTGCTCAGTTCCAGCTTCTTCAGGATGTTCTGCACGTGGATCTTCACCGTGCTTTCGGCCAGGTCAAGCGAGCGGGCGATTTCCTTATTGCTTTCGCCGTGGGCCAGATGGCCGAGGATCTCACGCTCGCGCGGGGTCAGGCGGTCGCTGTCGGCGGGCTGCGGCGGTCGCTCGGCATTGCTGCGGAACTGCCGCATCAGCGCGGTGGTCATCGCTTCGCTCATCACCGACTCGCCGGCGGCGGCGCGCTGGATCGAACGGGTGAGAAAATCGGCGTCGATATTCTTGAGCAGGTAGCCGCGCGCACCGCCGGTCAGCGCGGCGGCGAGGTCGTCGGCGTCCTCCGACACGGTCAGCATCACCACCGCCAGCGCCGGATTGTCCTGCAGCATCAGGCGCAGCGCCTCCACGCCGGACAGGCCCGGCATGTTCAGGTCAAGCAGCACCACGTCGGGTTTCAGGCTGGCGGCCCGCTTGACGCCATCGGCGCCGTCGGCGGCCTCGCCGACCACTTCCAGCTCCGGCTGGCGCGACAGCAGCGCCTTGATGCCGCTGCGGAACAGGGTGTGGTCGTCCACCAGCAAAACTCGGATTGCCTGACTCATTGTGTTCTCTTGCTCGTGTCTGCCGAAAGAATGCGCCGGATTATTCCATGCCGCTCAGGCGAGCTGGCGATTTTCCCGCTGCAGGCGCAGCAGGACTCGGGTGCCGTGGCCGGGCGTGGTGGCGATGTCCAGCTCCAGCCCGGCGCGGCGCGCGCGCTCGCGCATGATGTTCAGGCCGTAGTGCTCTTCCGGCGGACTGTTCAGCAGGGCCGGATCGAAACCGCCGCCGTTGTCGTTGACCGACAGCAGCAATTCCTGATCGTCCTCCAGCCGGACGACCACCCGGTCGGCCTGGGCGTGCTTGCGGATGTTGGACAGGGCTTCCTGCAGGATGAACAGCATCTGCAATTGCTGCTCCGGCAGGATCGGCGCGCCGAAGCCCTTGTGCTGGAACTCCACGCTGATGCCGGTCTGGTGGCGGAACTTTTCCAGCAGCGTGCCGATGGCGGTCGACAGGTCATCGACGCCGAGCTTGGTGCGGAAGTTGTTCAGCAGCTCGCGCACGTCGTCGTAGCTTTCCTGGATACCGGTGCGGATCAGGCTGATCGTCTGCTCCGCCAGCTCGCCGTCCCGGTCCTGCATCGCCCCTTCCAGTATCTGCACCTGCAGATTGAGGAAGGACAGCCCCTGCGCGATGCTGTCGTGCAGGCCCTGGGCGAACAGGTTGCGCTCCTCCATCACTGCCAGCTCGCGCTCCTTGGCGGCGAGCCGCTGGTTGTCGATGGCGGTGGCCAGTTGCTGGCCGAGCGCTTCGAGCAGCTGGCTTTCTTGCCGGGTAAAGATGCGGGCATGGCGGAAATACAGGTTGAAGATGCCGAGCGAACGCTCCTGCGTGCCGATCTGGAAGATCGTGACGACCTGATACCCCTCGCGCTGGCAGCCGGCCGCTTCGGTGGTGTCCGGGCTCAGCATCTCGATGCGGTTGACCTGCTGGCGGGCGCCGGCGCCACACAGACAGTGGTCCAGGTGGATGCAGCGTTCCTGCTCCAGCATCTGCGCCGACATGCCCTGCTGCGCCACGATGTGCAGCGCGTCGTGCGCGTGGTCGTGCAGGCGCACCGTGCCGCCGTCGGCCTTGCAACTGCCGACGATGCGGTGCAGGAAACCTTCGCACAGCTCTTCCACGCTGGCCGGCCGGTTGAGGAAACCGGCCATGTCATACAGCAGCGACAGCTCGGTGTTCTTGCGCACCAGCGTGGCGGTCTTTTCCTGCACGCGCGCCTCCAGCTGGCCGTGGGCATTCTTCAGCCGGTCGGCCATCAGGTTGAAGCCGGCGCCGACCTGGCCGAACTCGTCGTCGCTGTCGATGTCGACCTTGGCGTCGTAGTTGCCCTCGGTCAGTCCGCGGATGCCGCTGGCCAGCCGGTCGAGCGGCCGGATGACGATGAGGAACATCAGGTAGAGCAGGGCGGTGGTGGTGGCCACCGCCAGCATCGCCAGCGCGATCTGGCACAGGCGCAGCCATTCGGTCTTCTGGGCGTTGTCGATTTCCAGCAGGGTGACGAAGCGGTCGATGGTCGTCGTCAGGTGTTGCAGATCGTCGGCATGGGACTGGAGCAGGGCGTCGCGGTCGGTCTGCTCCTGCAGCGCGGCCAGCACGATGGGGCGGACCCGGTCGTTCCATTCACCGCGGATGGCGGCCAGCTGCTGCTGGATCGCGCGGTCCTTCGGCACGGTCAGCGGGCGGCTCGGGTCGCCGCGGGAGAGCTTGTCCAGCGTCTGCTGGTATTCGTCCAGGTGCTGGTGGACTAGCGCTACCTGCTCGGTCTTGTCCCGATAGGCGGTCAGCTCGAAGGCGAAGCGATAGGTGCGCATCCGCAGGCTGCCGGCATCGTTGATGGCCGCGGCCGTGCCTTCGAGTTGCCAGGACAGGATCAGGGTGAGGCCGATGGTGCCGAGCGCCAGCAGCAGGAAGGCCACCATGCTGACGACGATGCGGAAGGTCAGGCGCTTGCGCAGCGGCAGGTCGCTGGTGTCGACGGTCGGCTCCGGTGCGTTCATGCGGGGTGGCGCCGGTCCAGCGGGCACACCAGCGGCATGAACTGGCGGGTGGCGAGGTCGAAGCCGTGCAGCGCGCCGTCGTTGATGTCGAAATACCAGCCGGTCAGCGTCAGCTGTCCGGCCGTGACCCGCTCCCGCAGCCACGGATAGCTCAGCAGGTTGTCGAGCGACACCAGAATCGAGGCCCGCTCGGCGATGGCGACCTGCGAGGCCGGATCGCAGTCGGCGTAGTGTTCGCGCACATGCTCGCGTACCGGTGCGGCGATCGACAGCCACTTGGCCAGATAGCCGCGGTTCTGCTCGCCTTCGTCCTGCATCAGCGCGCGGATGCCGCCACAGTTGGCGTGGCCGAGCACGATGATGCGTTCGACCTTCAGGCTCTGCACCGCGAATTCCAGCGCCGCCGAGACGCTGTGGTGGGTGTGGTGTTCCTCGTCCTCGCACGGCGGCACCAGATTGGCGACGTTGCGGACGACGAACAGTTCGCCCGGCTCGCAGCCGGTCAGGGTGACCGGATCGACGCGCGAGTCGGAACAGCCGATCACCATCGTGGCGGGGTGCTGGCCGCGCTTGAGTTCGCGGAACAGCTGCGAATCCTCGCCGAAATAGTTTTCCTGAAAGCGCCGGAAACCGGACAGGAAGCGCTCGATGGCTGCAGGCATGGCCGTCTCCTCAACCGCCGGTCATCGACATGAAGCGCACCAGCTTGTGCGGCTGCTCGCGGAATTCGTGCTTCTCCGGCTTCAGCTCGATCGCCTCGCGGATCGCGGCCGCCAGCTCCTCGTCGCTGGCGCCGCCGCGCAGCAGCGGGCGCAGCTCCATTTTCTCGTCCTGGCCGAGACACAGGTACAGCGTGCCGTCCACCGACAGGCGCACCCGGTTGCAGGTGGCACAGAAGTGCTGGGAGATCGGCGTGATGACGCCGACGGTGAAGCTGCCGTCGCGGCTGCCCCAGTAGCGCGCCGGACCGCCGCCGAGTTCCTGGGTCTGCGGCACCAGATCGAACTTGTCGCGCAGGTGCGCGAGCACCGGCTGCAGGTCGAGGTAGTTGGTGGCGCGGCCGGTGTCGCCCATCGGCATCGCCTCGATCAGGCGCAGGATGAAGCCGTTTTCCAGACAGAAGGCCGCCATGTCGTCGATCTCGCCGTCGTTGACGCCGCGCATGGCCACCATATTGATCTTGATCGGCGCGAGCCCCGCCTTTTTGGCGGCGGTCAGGCCTTCCAGGATTTTGGGCAGGCTGTCGAGCCCGGTGACTTCAGTGATGCAGTCGCGCCGCAGCGAATCGAGGCTGACGTTGATGCGGTCGACCCCGGCGGCCTTGAGCACGTCGGCATGGCGCGCCAGCTGGGTGGCGTTGGTGGACAGCGACAGGTCGGCCAGGCCCGGAATGCGCTTGAGCCGGCCGGCCAGTTCGGCAATGCCGCGGCGCAGCAAGGGTTCGCCGCCGGTCAGGCGCAGGCGGCGGGTGCCGAGCGACACGAACACGCGCATCAGCCGTTCGATCTCGTCGAAGGTCAGCCAGTGCGACGGCTCCTCGAAACCCTTGAAGCCCTTGGGAATGCAGTAGCTGCAGCGCAGGTCGCAGCGGTCGGTCACCGACAGGCGAACGTATTCGATGCTTCGTCCAAAACGGTCTTGCAACATGGGGTTACATCCTGATGCTGGCAGTGTCGTCATTGTAGGGCGGGGCCAAAGCCGGGAAAACTGGCTGTAAGGAGGGGCGGGCTAGGCAAAAATGCCTAGGACAGCCGGATGCCCCGGGTTCGGGCGCCGCATCGTACCAGTGTTGTTCCGGCTCGCGCATCAGGGGTTTCCCGCCGCCCTGCGCGGCGGCCGTTCCGGTATTCGACCGTCGCGCATGCCTTTCTACTTCCAAAGAACTAGTCCGACTACGCCAAAATTCACGGTTTTTCCCGTCTTCCGGCCGATGGGGCGCTGGACGGCGGGCGAATAGACTGGATTCGTCAAAAAACCCTTCCCCATTCAGGGAGAAAAACATGGCGTCCCAGACATTCAAGCAATATTCAGTACTGGCCTCCAGTACCCTGTCGTTCACCGTCTGTTTCATGGTGTGGATGATGCTTGGCGTGGTCGGCATTCCGCTCAAGCAGCAGCTCGGCCTCAACGAAACCGAGTTCGGCATCCTTGCCGCCACCCCGGTGCTGACCGGCTCGCTGATCCGCGTGCCGCTGGGCATCTGGACCGACCGTTTCGGCGGCCGCATCGTGATGTTCATCCTGATGCTGTCGACCGTCATCCCCATCTTCCTGATGGAGTTCGCCACCGAGTTCTGGCATTTCCTCGTCATCGGCCTGTTCATCGGTCTGGCCGGCGGCACCTTCTCGGTCGGCACCCCCTACGTGGCGCGCTGGTTTCCCAAGAGCAAGCAGGGGCTTGCGATGGGCGTATTCGGCGCCGGCAATTCCGGCTCGGCCGTCAACAAGTTCGTCGCTCCCGCGCTGATCGCCGCCGGCGGCTGGACCCTGGTGCCCAAGGTCTATGCCGGGGTGATGCTGGCGACCGCCATCCTGTTCTGGTTCTTCAGTTACACCGACAGCAGGCACGTCACCGGCAACAGCGTCACCTTCCGCCAGCAACTGGTCGTGCTGAAGGACCCGCGCGTGTGGCGCTACTGCCAGTACTACTCGGTGGTGTTCGGCGGTTACGTGGCGCTGGCGCTGTGGATGACCAAGTACTACGTCGGCGAATACGGCTTCGACATGAAGATCGCCGCCTTCCTCGCCGCCTGCTTCTCGCTGCCCGGCGGCGTGCTGCGCGCCATCGGCGGCTGGATGAGCGACAAGTGGGGCGCGCACCAGACCACCTGGTGGGTGATGTGGGTGCTGTGGGTGGTGTTCTTCCTGCTGTCCTACCCGCAGACCCAGATGGTGATCTCGACCATCGGCGGCCCGCTGGCGCTGAACATCGGCCTCAACCCCACCCTGTTCACCATCCTCATGTTCGTCGCCGGCATCGCCATGGCGGTCGGCAAGGCCAGTGTATTCAAGTTCATCTCGGACGACTTCACCGACAACATCGGTGCGGTGTCCGGCGTGGTCGGCCTGGCCGGCGGTCTGGGTGGCTTCGTCCTGCCGATCCTGTTCGGCGCACTGGTGGACATCACCGGCGTGCGCTCCAGCTGCTTCATGCTGCTCTACGGCACCGTCTGCGTGAGCCTCGTGTGGATGCACTACTCGTTCAAACCCCAGGTGCTGGCCGGCCAAGCCGCCGCGGCCCGCGCCTGATTCCGGATACGCGGTGCGGGCAGTCGTCCGCGCCGCCGCAACAAGCCCAAGGAGAACATTCATGTCCAGCTATGTATTGACCCGCTGGGAGCCGGAAAACCCCGGCTTCTGGCAGCAGGAAGGCAAGGCGATCGCCAACCGCAATCTGTGGATCTCGATCCCCGCCTTGCTGCTGGCCTTCTCGATCTGGGTGCTGTGGAGCATCCTGGTGGTGAACCTGCCCAACGTCGGCTTCAACTACTCGCAGAACCAGCTGTTCTGGCTCGCGGCCTTGCCTTCGCTGTCGGGCGCGACCTTGCGGGTGTTCTACTCCTTCATGGTGCCCATCTTCGGCGGGCGCAAATGGACCGCCATTTCCACCGCCTCGCTGCTGATCCCGGCCATCGGCATCGGCTTCGCGGTACAGAACCCCAACACCAGCTACACCACCATGCTGGCCCTGGCGCTGTTGTGCGGCTTCGGCGGCGGCAACTTCAGTTCGTCGATGGCCAACATCAGCTTCTTCTTTCCCAAGGCGGCCAAGGGCACGGCGCTGGGGCTGAACGCCGGCATCGGCAACCTCGGCGTGTCGGTGATGCAGTTCGTCGTGCCGCTGGTGATCACCGCCGGCGTGTTCGGCTCGCTGGGCGGCGAACCGCTGACCTGGGTCAAGGGCGACGTGCAAAAGCAGATGTGGCTGCAGAACGCCGGCTTCATCTGGGTGCCCTTCATCGTTGCCGCCACGCTGGCCGCCTGGTTCGGCATGAACGACATCGCCTCGGCCAAGGCCTCCTTCGCCGATCAGGCCGTCATCTTCAAGCGCAAGCACAACTGGCTGATGTGCTGGCTCTATATCGGCACCTTCGGTTCCTTCATCGGTTTCGCCGCCGTGTTTCCGCTGCTCATCAAGGGCCAGTTCTCCGAGATCAATCCGACCAAGTACGCCTTTCTCGGTCCGCTGGTCGGCGCCTTGTCCCGCCCGGTCGGCGGCTGGATTTCCGACAAGATCGGCGGCGCCCGCGTCACGCAGTGGAGCTTCGTGCTGATGATCGCGGCGGTGTTCGGCGTGTTGTCCTTCCTGCCGCACGGCGGGGTCGGCGGCAGCTTCGGCGGCTTCCTCGCCTGCTTCCTCGCCCTGTTCGCGCTGACCGGCGTCGGCAACGGTTCCACCTTCATGCAGATTCCGGCGATCTTCCAGCGCTTTCACCAGAAGCTCAATCCGCACAACGAAACCGCCGCCCGCGCCGAAGCGACGCGCGAATCCGCCGCGGTGGTGGGCTTCTCCGGCGCGATTGGTGCCTATGGCGGCTTCTTCATCCCCAAGAGCTTCGGCACCTCCATCGAGATGACCGGCGGGGTGGATGCGGCGCTGTATGTGTTCATCGGCTTTTACGTCAGCTGCCTCGTCATCAACTGGTGGTTCTATGCCCGCAAGGGAGCGGAGATTCCCTGCTGACCGATTGGGTCTCCATGTTGTTGCACTTGAGCCGGCCTTGCGCCGGCTTTTTTTTGTGCGGACGCCGGATGGCTTGCCGCTCGGTATCTGCCACTGTCGCGAGGAGCGTACTGGAGAGACCGAGGTCCAGTTCACCGCTTTAGGCGCGACGCCATGCCGGGCGGCAGGCCGACCCGAGGTGTCGCAACGATGTTTTTCCTCCGTCCGGCCTGCCACCGGAGGCGGACTTGAGCGCCTCGGTTCCCGTCGCCGTGATGCGATTGAGGGATGGATGGCGAACCGCTTGCGTCGTCCCGCCGGCCGGCGTTTCGGGTCTGGGGTTCCCGCCATCAGGTCCCGCGTGTGGCGCCGGTTTCCTGAGACAGCCGCAGGCGCGGGGTGATGCGTGCCATGAAGGACTCACCGCAGTGACGGCCGGCGTGGTAGTCGGTGCGCAGCGCCTTCTGCGTACTGGCCAGCACCGTGCTGGCCAAGGGGCGGCTGGGGGCGATTTCGAGTACGCGCACGTCGTCCGGCGGGTTGTCGATGAAGGACTGGGTGGCGAGGTAGCTCTCCTCGAAGGCTTCGATCAGTTCGATCATCCGGTGCCGCTGGCCGTTGGACAGCCATTGGCGCAGGCGCTGGCGCCAGTCCGACGGCAGCGGCGCCAGCGACGGCGTGG
>JASLDQ010000267.1 GCA_030151505.1 Chromobacteriaceae bacterium | reverse complement strand
CCTCACGCCTCACGCCTCACGCCTCACGCCTCACGCCTCACGCCTCACGCCTCACGCCTCACGCCTCACGCCTCACGCCTCACGCCTCACGCCTCACGCCAGTTCCAGTACTGTCCGCGCATTGGCGCTGGTCGCCTCCATCACCTCTTCCACGCTGATGCTGCGCAGTTGCGCCAGTATGCCGGCATAGCGGGCGATATTGGCCGGCTCGTTGCGGCGGCCATCGGCCCATTCCGGCGGGATGTCGGGGGCGTCGGTTTCCAGCACGATGCCAGACAGCGGCAGGGTTGCCGCCAGCAGGCGGATGCGTTTGGAGCCGGCGTAGGTCATCGCCCCGCCAAATCCCAGCTTGAAGCCCTGGCGGATCAGGGCATCGGCCTGTTCGCGACTGCCGTTGAAGGCATGGGCGATGCCGCGCTCGATGCCTTGCTGGCGCAGATATTTCAGTGTCCGGTCGACGCTGCGGCGCACGTGCAGCAGGACCGGCAGCCCGTGTTTCCTGGCCAGCCTGAGCTGGGCTGCGAACAAGGCTTCCTGCCGCACCGGGTCCAGCCCCGGCACAAAAAAATCCAGCCCGATCTCGCCCACGGCCACGGCCTGCTCACGGGCCAGCCACTCGTCGAGCAGGTCGAGGTGCGCATCCATGTGCGCGTTCAGATACATCGGGTGCAGGCCGAAGGCAATGGCGCAGCCGTAGCGCTCCCGCATGGCGCGGGTGGTGGCGAAGGTGGCGGCGCTGACGGCCGGGACGACCCAGTGGGTAACGCCGACGGCCCGGGCGGCGGCGATGACGGCGTCCCGGTCGGCGTCGAATTCCGGCGCGTCGAGATGGATGTGGGTGTCGATCAGGGAAGGCATGGCGGTCGGGCTGGCGGGACGACGCTTGCAGCGTAGCCGATGGCGTCCGGCGCGCCAATGGCCCGGCGGCGCTTACGGCAGGACCTTGGCCTTGATGATGCGGGGACGGAACGGGATCGGCGGGTGGGCGGCGGAACCGGCCGCAGCGGGCTTGGCACCCTGTTCCGGCTCGGGCCGGACCTTTTTCTGGGTCTTCTTTTCGACCTTTACCTGCGCGACGGGCGTCGGCGCAGCGGTGGTCGTGCCCGTGAAGCAGAGCAGCAGCGTGGTGGCGAGGGTGGAGAGCAGGGCGTTCATGGATGCTCCGGTTCGGGACGGGCGGTGTCGGGCGGATTCGAGCGAGCGCCCGGCTGTCACGAGGCTCATCGTTTTACCCTGACATCATCGCCCGGCCGGGCTGGCCGGTCTGTGCAGCGATTTTTATGCTTTGTAACTCTATGTGGCCGCCCGCTAGGCGTCGGCTTCCAGCTCGTCTTCCACCAGCGGCGTGGGCCAGCTCAGCGTCAGGCGGGCGCCGCCCAGCGGTGACTGGTCGATGGAGATGGTGCCGCCGTGCCAGCGCATGATGCGCTGGACAATGGCCAGCCCCAGTCCGTAGCCGCCGGTCTGGCGGTTGCGGCTCTGCTCCAGCCGGGTGAAGGGCTGCAGCACCTGCTCGCGGCTGTCGGCCGGAATGCCGGGGCCGTCGTCGTCGACGTGGAGGCTGGCCAGTCCGTCGTGCCATTCCAGCGTGACCTGCACCTGCTCCTTGCAGTAGCGGCGGGCATTGACGGCCAGGTTGGTGATGGCGCGGCCGAGGTAATAGGGGTCGGCCCTGACCACCGCCGGCCCGGCGGTGATGGCGTTGATGATGGGCGGGGCGAGGCCGTTGCCGCCGATGCCGCTCAGCAGCTGTTCCAGCCACGGCTCCAGCCGGATGTCTTGCAGGTCGAGCGACAGTTCCGGGCGCTCCAGGCTGCCCAGCAGCAGCAGCTCCTCGGTCATCTCGCTCAGGCTGTCGATATCGCGCCCGATCTGGCCGATGACCTTGTGCGCCAGCGGCGTGTCGGTGACGCCGTGCAAGGCTTCGAGCCGATAGCGCAACCGCGCGATCGGCGTGCGCAGGTCGTGCGACACCGCGTCGATCATCGCCTTGCGGCTGGCGATCAGCTCTTCGATATTGGCTGCCATCGCGTTGATGGTTTCCGACAGGTCCGACAGCGCCGAGCTGCTTGGCAGGTCGGCGCGGGCGGCGAAGTCGCCGCTCCCCAGCCGGCGCGATACTTCCGACAGCTGGCGCGAATGCCGCCACAGCGGCCGCATCCACAGGAAGGCCGGCACGCCCAGGGTCAGGCATAGCGACAGGATGGCCAGCACGTCCACCCACTGCAGCGTGCTGATGAAGTGCAGGTAGGTGACCGGCCCCATCGTCACGATGTATTCGCTGTGCGGAATCCGCTGCAGGAACAGGTTGCTGTCCTCCAGCCGGATGATGTCGCCGCGTCGCAGCGCGTTCTCATTGTCGGGCTGGAGCACGTAGGTGTCGATCGGCTCGATCTGCACCGGCACAGGAATGCGGTTGCGGATGTTGTTGATCGCGTCGCGCCACTCGGCTTCAGGGTAATCCGACAGTTCGCGCTCGATCAGGTAGAGCGAGGTCTCGAAAATGTCGGTCAGATAGCGGTTGTTGGTTTCCCGAACCACGTTCTTGTAGATCGAGCCGATCACCAGCACCGAGATCAGGAAGCTGACGACGACGGTCAGGTAGAAGCGGAAGAAGAGTTTGCGCATGGTCGGGGGAAGAGGAGAGGGACGGGAAGGCCGCCGTCATGCCTTGGACGGCCATCCCGGTGTGGCGGGCGGGGGCGCTGGCGCCGACTCCGCTCGCCGCCGCCGGAAGCGATCAATCCGCGGAGCGGAGTGGGGGCGTTTATTGCCAGACGTCGTTGGCGAACAGGTAGCCCTTCTGGCGGATGGTCTTGATCTTGGTCGGGTCGGCCGTGTCGTCGCCGAGCTTCTTGCGCAGGCGCGAAATCGCCACGTCGATCGAGCGGTCCAGGCCGTCGTAGCGCATGCCGCGCAGTTTTAGCAGCAGGTCGTCGCGGGTCAGTACCTCGCCGGCGTGGCTGGCGAGTTCCCACAGCAGGTCGAAGTCGCCGGTCGACAGCGGGATCGATTCGCCCAGAAAGCGCACGCTGCGGTTCATGTGGTCGATCTGCAGGGTGCCGAAGTCGAGAATCTTGCTGGCCTTGCGGGTGGGCTCGGACGTTTCGCCGCCGGTCTGGGCCTGGCGCAGGTGGGCGCGCAGCCGCGCCAGCAGCACGCTGGGCGGGGTGGTCTTCAGCACGTAGTCGTTGGCGCCCAGCTCGAAGCCGAGAATCTGGTTCATGTCGCTGTTGAGCGAGGTCAGCATCACGATGGGACCGGGGTACTGCGGGCGCAGTTCGCGGCAGATGGTCAGGCCGTCCTTGCCCGGCAGCATGATGTCGAGCAGCACCAGGTCGGGCGGCGAGGCGAGAATGGCCTCGATGGCGGTGTCGCCGCGGTCGAGCACGGTGACGTCCAGTCCGTAGCTGCGCAGGTAGTCGCCGATGAGCTCGGCCAGATCGGCATCGTCTTCGACAAAAGTAATACGGGGATTCATGGCGGTCTGACCGGAACGAGTCTGAAACGGGGGGATTGTAGCTTGCGCGGCGAGGACGGCAACAGGGAGCGATGGTTCCGGCGTCGGTGACGGTGTCAGGCCCGCTGCGGTCGTCCGGCCGGGTTTGAGGCGCCGGCGGCGTTTGCCGCAAGGCGGGAGGTGGCCGCGCAGCAGGTCCGCCGTCGTGCCGGTGCGCGCGACGCATCTGTCCCGGTCATCGGGAGGATGCGCCGCCGGAGCCCGGCGGAACTCAGAGCAATTCCACCGCCAGCGCGGTCGCTTCGCCGCCGCCGATGCACAAGCTGGCCACGCCGCGCTTGAGGCCGCGCTGGCGCAGCGCATGCAGCAGCGTGACGACGATGCGCGCGCCGGACGCGCCGATCGGGTGGCCGAGCGCGCAGGCGCCGCCGTGGACATTGACCCGCTCGGCCGGCAGCTTGAGCTCGTGCATCGCCGCCATCGTCACCACCGCGAAGGCTTCGTTGATCTCGTACAGGTCGACGTCGCCGGCCTGCCAACCGGTGCGGGCGAACAGCTTCTGCATGGCGCCGACCGGCGCGGTGGTGAACCAGCCCGGCTCCTGCGCGTGGCTGGCGTGGCCGACGATGCGGGCGAGCGGGGTCAGTCCGCGCTGCGCCGCATCCGCCGCACGCATCAGCACCAGCGCGGCGGCGCCGTCGGAAATCGAGCTGGAGTTGGCGGCGGTGACGGTACCGTCCTTGGCGAAGGCCGGCTTGAGCTGGGGAATCTTGGCGACATTGGCCTTGCCCGGCTGTTCGTCGGTGTCGATCACTGTGTCGCCGTGGCGGCCGGACAGGGTCACGGGCGCGATCTCGGCGGCGAAGTGGCCGGTGGCGATGGCGGCCTGCGCCCGCTCAAGCGAGCGCAGTGCATAGGCATCCTGCTGTTCCCGGCTGAAACCGTAGTGTCCGGCGCATTGCTCGGCAAACACGCCCATCAGCACGCCTTTGGTGTAGGCGTCCTCCAGCCCGTCGAGGAACATGTGGTCCTTCACCTCGCCGTGTCCCAGCCGGAAGCCGGCGCGGGCCTTGGGCAGCAGGTAGGGGGCGTTGGACATGCTCTCCATGCCGCCGGCTACCATCACGGTATTGTTGCCCGCCAGCAGCTGGTCGTGCGCCAGCATCACCGTCTTCATGCCGGAGCCGCACATCTTGTTGACGGTGGTGCAGTTGGCCGACAGCGGCAGACCGGCGCCCAGGGCGGCCTGGCGGGCCGGTGCCTGCCCTTGCCCAGCCGGCAGGACGCAGCCCATCAGCACTTCGTCGACCGCCTCGGCCGGCAGGCCGGCCCGTTCCACTGCGGCCCGGATGGCGGTGGCGCCCAGCTGGGGGGCGGCGAGGCCGGCGAAGTCGCCCTGAAAGCCGCCCATCGGGGTGCGCGCCGCGCCGACGATCACGATCGAGTCTTGCTGCATGGTGTTTTCTCCTGTTGATTAACATTTACGTTAACGTAAATTTACCTACCGCAGAAACGGGGATGCAATCCCCGTTTCTTTTTCCTGCTTATTGCCGGTCTGGGTGTCGGTGGTTGCCCGCGAACCCGTTGCCGTTCTATTCCTCCTGTGATCCGGGGCCGCCGAGCCGTTTTTCCAGCAGGCGTTCGCACTGGGCCTTGAGGCGCTGGACCTCGGTCATCACCACGTTGATGTCCTCGATCTGCTGCATCAGGCTGGTTTCGCG
The DNA here is from genome assembly GCA_030151505.1 of Chromobacteriaceae bacterium. GTDB lineage: Bacteria > Pseudomonadota > Gammaproteobacteria > Burkholderiales > Aquaspirillaceae > JASLDQ01. The sequence goes on along the minus strand of JASLDQ010000267.1, from coordinate 478 downwards.
CTGGTTCAGGATCTTGAGGAAAGTGAGGAGTTGCGGCTCCTCGTCGTGGGTGGCGTCGTAAAGGGTGAAAAGCTCGCTGATCTCGTTGAGTGTCAGGCCGATGCGCTTGCCGCGCAGGGTCAGAAGCAGGCGGATGCGGTCGCGGCGCGAGTAGATGCGGTGTTGGCCGCGTCGCTCGGGCGCGAGCAGGCCTTGCTCCTCGTAGTGGCGGATGGTGCGCGTGGTGACGTCGAACTCGCGGGCGAGTTCGCTGATGGTGAAGGTTTTGTCTTGGGCACTCATGCCGAATCGTCTGTAAATGGTTGGATTTTATCGCGATGCAGCAAACTTGTGGCCCTGCTGAGTCGAGGTGTTGGTGTTGTTGTCTGATTCTATCCAAAGTTGACGTTTACGTAATCATGATAATACCGTAGCGACAGAGAAAACCCAAAAGGAGGCAGGCGATGGAAATCAGGACGGTGGGCGTGGTAGGGGCGGG
>JASLDQ010000221.1 GCA_030151505.1 Chromobacteriaceae bacterium | reverse complement strand
GGCGGTCTTCTGGTCGATGGCGGCGAATTGCTGCGCGACCTCAATCGCCAGCTTGGCACCCGTTTTCCGTTGGATGGCCCCAAAACCGTCAATGGTCTCGTGGTCGAGCACTTTCAGGATATTCCTGCCCCCGGCACCTGCTTCAAATTGCTCGATTGCGTGTTCGAGGTGGTGCAAACGGCCGAGCGCAGCGTAAAGCGGGTCAAGATCGTATTGCCGCAATAGCGGGCCGCCAAAGGCGAGAGGAGGTGCACGACGACCTTGCTCTCTCTGCCTGGCTGGTTGCTCGTCTAGGCGGTCGCAAGCGCTGCATCTGGCCCTGTGCCGAAAAATCACGACTTCAAACCGGTGCGGTGACGGGGTATCCCGTTCCCATCCTTTCACTCTCCATCCGCTTCGCTTAAAAAGAATAAGTCGCCCATGTCATATTTCAGTGACTTGGGCAGTGATTTCTTTTTTGGGAATGTGGCATGGAACCTTCAAGCGTCCTGTCCGGCCTGCCGCGAGCGCTGGCATCGCAGGGGCGGCTGACTCCGGATGAAGCGACCGGTTTCGAGCAGCTGGCCGCCAAGTCCAGAAGCTCGCAGATCGACGCGCTCTTGCAAAACGGTCGCCTGAGCGCCGCCGAGGTGGCCCGCTGCGCGGCCGACGTGTTCGGCCTGCCCTTGCTCGACCTGAGCGCCCTTAACCCCGATTATCTGGCACGTGATCTGCTGGAGGATGAGTTCATCCTCGCCAAGCGCGTCGTGCCGCTGTATCGCCGTGGCGGCAAATTGTTTCTGGGCATGGCAGACCCTTCGCTGGCCGCGCTGTCACAGGAAGTGATGTTCAAGACCGGGCTGGCGGTTGAGCCGGTCGTGATCGAAAACGACAAGATCGAAGCCTTGCTCGGCAGCACGCGCGGCTCCCAACTCGAAGTGTTCCGCAATCTGCAGAAAGAGGCGGTCATCACTCAGGTTTCGTTCGAGGCCGACGAACCGGGCGCCCGCGGAGGCAACGAGGTCGATGATGCGCCGGTAGTGCGCTTCATCCAGAAAATCATGCTCGACGCCGTCAACTCCGGCGCGTCCGACATTCATTTCGAACCCTACGAAACCTTTTATCGGGTGCGGTATCGCAACGACGGCGTCCTGCGCGACGCGGCCCGTCCGCCGATCGCGATGAAGGACAAGATCGCCTCCCGCATCAAGGTAGTTAGCCGGCTGGATATTTCCGAAAAACGGGTGCCGCAGGACGGCCGGATGAAGCTGGTGGTGTCCAAGGAGCGTTCCATCGATTTTCGCGTCAGCACGCTGCCCACCATGTATGGCGAGAAGATCGTGCTGCGGGTGCTGGATCAGGGGGCGATTCCGCTGGAACTCGATGCGCTGGGGTATGAACCGGACCAGAAAGCTGCGCTGCTCGAAGCCATCGCCAAGCCTTACGGCATGATCCTTGTGACCGGTCCGACCGGCAGCGGCAAGACGGTGTCGCTCTATACCTGCCTCAGCCTGCTCAACACCAACGATCGCAACATCGCCACCGCCGAAGACCCGGTCGAAATCAATGTGCCCGGCATCAACCAGGTCGAGGTCAACGAAAAATCCGGCATGACTTTTGCAATGGCCTTGCGGGCCTTTCTGCGACAGGACCCGGACATCCTGATGGTGGGCGAAATCCGCGATCTCGAAACCGCCGACATTGCGGTCAAGGCGGCGCAGACCGGTCACTTGGTCCTGTCCACCCTGCACACCAACGACGCGCCGTCCACCTTGGTGCGGCTGGCGAATATCGGCGTCGCGCCGTTCAACATCGCCAGTTCGGTGCTGGTGATTACCGCTCAGCGGCTGGCGCGGCGGCTCTGCCCGCATTGCAAGCGTCCGGTCGAGATTCCACACGATGCCATGCTGCGCTCGGGTTTTCTCGAAGAGGAGCTCGACGGCAGCTGGCTGCCTTATGGTCCTGTCGGTTGCGAGCAATGCAAGGGCACCGGCTACCGTGGCCGGGTCGGGATCTATCAGGTGATGCCGATCAGCGAAGACATGGCACGCATCATCATGCGCAACGGCTCGGCCATCGAGATCGCCGAGCAGGCCGAGCGGGAAGGGATACGCGACCTGCGTCGATCCGGCCTGCTCAAGGTCAGGCAGGGCGTCACCTCGCTGGTTGAGGTCATGGCGGCGACCAACGATTGATTCAATCCGCAAGAAGCGCCGTGCCCGCAAGGGCCCGGGCCTTGCATCTGATGGGGTGGGGACCATGGCAACTGGCACGATGAAATTGATAACGAGCGAGGCGCTGTTCGAATGGGAGGGGCGCGACCGTGAGGGCCGGTCGGTGCGGGGCGAGATGCGGGCACGCAATGACGGGCAGGTAAGGGTGAATCTGCGGCGGCAGGGAATCGTGGTGGCCAAGGTCAAACGCCGGCGCCTGGGCACGTTCGGCCAGACCATCTCGGAAAAGGACGTGTCGCTGTTTACCCGTCAGCTCGCGACCATGATGAAGGCCGGCGTACCGATGCTGCAGGCATTCGACATTGTGGCCCGCGGGCACGCCAATCCCGCCATGAGCCGGCTGCTGCTGGGCATCCGGCAGGACATCGAAAGCGGCTCCAGCCTAGCGGCGGCCTTTCGCAAGCACCCCGCCCATTTCGACCAGCTCTATTGCAACCTGATCGAGGCGGGCGAGGCCGCCGGCGTGCTGGATACGCTGCTGGACCGGCTGGCCGCGTACAAGGAAAAAATCCTGTCGATCAAGGGCAAGATCAAGTCGGCGATGTATTACCCGTCGGCCATCGTGGCGACGGCGTTCGTCATTACCGCTGTCATCATGATTTTCGTCATCCCGGCCTTCAAGGAGCTGTTCACCAGTTTCGGGGCGGATCTGCCGACGCCGACGCTGTTCGTCATCTGGCTGTCGGACCAGTTCGTCCACTACTGGTGGCTGATCCTCGGCGGGCTGCTCTTCGGCATCGTCGGTTTGTTCATGGCATTGAAGCGTTCGCGCAAGCTGCAGGCCGCCCGCGACCGGATCATGCTGCGCCTACCCGTTCTCGGCGAGATTCTGCGCAAGGCCACGGTGGCCCGCTGGGCCCGCACCTTATCCACCATGTTTGCCGCCGGCGTGCCGCTGGTGGAGGCGCTGGATTCGGTCGGCGGGGCATCCGGCAATGCGGTTTACGCCGATGCGACCAAGCGGATCCAGACCGCCGTCAGTACCGGGACCAGCCTGACTGTGGCGATGCAGGACGTGCGGCTGTTTCCGAACATGGTGTTGCAGATGGCGCAGATCGGCGAAGAGTCAGGCTCGCTCGACAGCATGCTGTCCAAGGTGGCCGATTTTTACGAAGAGGATGTCGACAATGCGGTGGCTTCGTTGTCCAGCCTGCTGGAGCCGGTCATCATGGTCGTGCTGGGCGTGCTGATCGGGGGGTTGGTGATTGCGATGTATCTGCCGATCTTCCGCATGGGGCAGGTGGTCGGCTGACTGCGCCGCCATGGGGCCGCGCGGTCCTGGTCCGCTGCGAGTGGTGCAGAATTCGGTGCGTCGCTACACGACGCACCGTTTTTTCTTGCAGCCCATCAATATCAATGTCGACCGGGCAGGTATGATCCGGCCCTGTCGTCGTTTCGGGACGCATCATGAATGATCTTATCGACTGGCTGGCGCGCGACAGCGTCGCATTGGTCACGGTCTGTGGCGTGGTTGGACTGCTGTTCGGCAGTTTTTTCAATGTGGTGATCCACCGCCTGCCACGGATGCTGGAAGCCGAATGGCGGCAGGAATATGCCGAGTTCAGCGGCGCGGCTTCCGCTCCTGCCGAGCCGTTCAACCTGTTCCGGCCGCGTTCGCAGTGCCCGCACTGTGGTCATGCGATTTCGGCGCTGGAAAACATACCCCTGCTCAGCTGGCTGGTTCTGCGCGGACGCTGTCGCGCCTGTTCGGCGCCGATCAGCGCCCGCTATCCGCTGGTCGAGGGGCTGGCCGGCGGGCTGGCGGCGCTGCTGGCCTGGCATTTCGGCTTTGGTTTTCTCACCGTCGGCGCACTGGTGCTGACCGGCTTCCTGCTGGTGCTGGGTTTCATCGATGCCGATACCCAGTATCTGCCGGACAGCCTGACCTTGCCGCTGTTGTGGATCGGCCTGCTGTTCAATCTTTACGGCGGCTTCGTTCCCCTGGCTGATGCCGTACTGGGCGCCGCGGCCGGCTATCTGCTGCTGTGGTCGGTGTATCACCTGTTCCGGCTCGCCACCGGCAAGGAGGGCATGGGCTACGGCGACTTCAAGTTGCTGGCGGCGCTGGGGGCATGGCTGGGGTGGCAGATGCTGCCGCTCATCATCCTGCTGTCGGCCGTGGCGGGCAGCGTGCTCGGCATTGCGCTGATCCTGCTGGCCGGCCGCGATCGCGCCCAGCCTTTGCCTTTCGGCCCGTACCTGGCCCTGGGCGGATTCGTGGCGCTGCTGTGGGGACGCACCTTAACGGAGTGGTATCTTGGGACGTAAATTTGTCGTGGCCTTGACCGGCGGCATCGGCAGCGGCAAGAGCGCGGTGGCGGACCTGTTTGCCAGTCATGGCGCAAGCGTGGTCGATACCGACGTGATCGCCCATCGGCTCACCGGCCCGGCCGGCGCGGCGATGCCCGCCATCGTGGCGGAATTCGGCCCGGCTTTTGCCCGGCCGGACGGCAGCCTGGACCGGGCGGCCATGCGTGCGCATGCCTTTGCCGATTCGGCCGCCCGCGAGCGGCTCAACGCCATCCTGCATCCGCGCATTTTTGCCGAAAGCGTGGCCGAGCTTGAAGCGGCGCAGGGCTGTTATGTGGTGCTGGTCGTGCCCTTGCTGTTCGAAACGGGGCGTTATGCGGCGCTGGCCGACACGACCCTGGCCGTCGACTGCCCGGAGGATGTACAGCTCGCCCGGGTGATGGCCCGCAGCGGCTTGGCGCGAGAGCAGGTCGCCGCTATCATGGCGGCCCAGCTGGGCCGGGCCGAGCGACGGGCGAGGGCGGACGACGTGATCGACAATTCTGGCGATCTGGCCACCTTGGCGCTTCAAGTCGCCGCAAAACACCGGTACTATCTGAGCCGAATTCCTGTTGCCGCCAATCCGGCGGCGATACCCTCAATCGAACCCCCGCGACGGTCTTGTGATTAGTTTTGAGTTTCCGATTGTCGAGCGAACCCGAAGCCTGCTGCGGCTGGAGGAGCTTTTCGCACGCGTGGAGTACTTCCTCGAGCGCGATGATGCGCTCGACCACCATGCGGCCCTGACCGGACTGTTCGAAATTGCCGACGCCGCCGGGCGCGCCGATCTGAAATCCGATCTGCTGCAGGATCTCGAACGCCAGAAGCACCTGCTCGAGAACCTGCGCGACAATCCCGCCATTGCCGAAGACGCGCTGGACGAAGTGCTGTCGGACATCGAGTCCGCCGCCAGCCGCTTGCTCGAAACCACCGGCAAGTTCGGCCAGTACCTGCGCGAGAACGAATGGCTTGCCAGCGTGCGGCAGCGCGCCGGCATCCCCGGCGGGTTGTGCCGCTTCGATCTGCCCTTCTATCACCAGTGGCTGAGTCAGCCTGTCGAAGTGCGCCGCGCCCATCTGGAAGGCTGGCTGGCGCCGATGCTGCCCACGCGTGATGCGATCGTGGTCTTGCTGCGACTGCTGCGGGACAACGGCAAGACCTATCATCAGCATGCTGCCCGGGGGCTGTTCCAGCAGATGTCCGGTGGACGGGTAGTTCACATGATCCGGGTCTCGCTGGACGAGGCGCTGGGCGTGGTGCCGGAACTGTCCGCCAACAAATACGCGCTCAATGTGCGCTTCGTCTCGCCCAGCATGAGCGGAGAACGTCCCCGCACCTGCGACCGGGACATCGATTTTTCCCTTACCTTCTGCAAACTCTGATGGCAACCATCGTCAACTGCCCCACCTGCGGCCAGCCGGTCGAATGGACGACGGACAATAAATACCGTCCGTTTTGCAGCCAGCGCTGCAAGCTGATCGATCTCGGCCAGTGGGCCGACGAATCCTATCGCCTGCCGGCCGAAGACGACGTGCCGTCCGGCGATACGCCACCCCCGCAAAGCCACTGATTGCCGAGGACATTCCCGGTACGCGCATGGTTCTGTTAACCGGGTGCATTCCTCTGACCCCACCCTCTCAAAATCAGGTGCCTGTGTTGCAGTGCAGAAACTTTTTGCGCTGAATGACGGGAAACGATTACATTGCGCGGATAAGGACAATGGCAAAAAGAGGAAAACAACAATTGAAGCGCGCCGTCTACGCAGGCAGTTTCGATCCGGTAACCAATGGCCACTTGTGGATGATCGAGCAGGCTGTCGACCTGTTCGATGAAGTGGTGGTGGCGATTGGTGTCAATCCGGACAAATCATGCACCTTCTCGGTGGAGGAGCGCGCGGCCATGCTGCGCGAAACCACCAGCCAGTATCCCAAATTGAGGGTCGAGGTCTTCGACAACCAGTTTCTGGTCAGCTATGCCCAGTCGGTCGGCGCCAACTACATCGTGCGCGGCATCCGCACGTCGGCCGACTACGAATACGAGCGCTCGATGCGCTACGTCAACTCCGACCTCTACCCCAACATCACCACCATCTTCCTCTTGCCGCCGCGCGAATACGCCGAGGTCTCGTCCACCATGGTCAAGGGGCTGGTCGGCCCCAAGGGCTGGGACGACGTGATCCACCAGTATGTGCCGGAGCCGGTCTACCAGCGCCTGCAGGAACTGGCCGAGCGCAAGCGGAGGGCGTGATCCGCCCGCCCGGATTTGGTTTCATCCGGGCGCTGCGGCACAATGGACCGATTCCGCCTTACCTTGCAGAACCCGTCATGAGCAAAATCGTTGAAGTCGTCGCCGGCGTGTTGATGAAACCGACCGGCGAATTCTTTTTGTCCAGCCGTCCCGAGGGCAAGGCCTATGCCGGCTACTGGGAGTTTCCCGGCGGCAAGATCGAGGCGGGTGAAACGCCGCTGGCCGCACTGGTGCGCGAACTGGACGAAGAGCTCGGCATCCACGTGACCTGCGCCACGCCGTGGATGACCCAGCTGTTCCATTACGAACACGCCACCGTCCACCTGCATTTCTTCCGCGTTACCGCCTGGGATGCCCAACCCCACCCGCGCGAAGGCCAGCAGTTCGCCTGGCAGCGTCCGGGCCGGCTTGAAGTCGGTCCGCTGTTGCCGGCCAATACCCCGATTTTCAATGCCCTGGCACTGCCGCGCGTGGCGACGCTGAGCTGCACGGCCGAATTCGGCATTGCCGCCACCTTGGCCAAGGTGGCCGCCGCTCCGGAGCGTTTTCCGCTGTTGATCGTGCGTGAGCCGGACATGGACGCTGCCGCGCGCGCCGATTTCGTGTCGCAACTGGCCGCCAGCGTCCGGCCGGCCGGCGGCCGGGTGGTACTCAATGCCGATCCGTCCGAGGCGGCCGGTCTGGCGCTGGATGGCGTGCATCTGAACGCCGCACGGCTGATGGCGACGACCACTCGACCGGATTTCGCCCTGGTCGGCGCATCGGTACATAACCGCGCCGAGCTGGAGCACGCCGCGGCCATTGGTTGCGATTACGCTCTGCTGGGCCATGTGCAGGCGACGCCAAGTCACGCCGGGATGCCCGCGCTGGGCTGGGAAGGCTTCGCCGACATCGCCGGCGGACAATGGCCGCTGCCGGTGTATGCGCTGGGCGGGCTGACGGCGGGACAACTGGACGACGCAATGCAATACGGCGCGCACGGCATCGCCCGGATGCGGGATGCATGGCGATGACCCGCTCGCAAATGAAAAAATGGTTGCTGATCGCGCTGGCTTTGCTGGCGTTCGGCGGACTGAAGGGCGGGCTGGCGTGGTACTGGTATACCCAGCAGCGTGATGCGCCTCCCAGCGAGGTGAGCTGCACGGATCTGGCCGCCGGCTGCCCGCTCGGAGACGGTACGGTGTTGCGCTTCGTGACACCGGCCCGGCACGCCAAACCGTTCACGGTCGAGATCGCCGGCCC
>JASLDQ010000285.1 GCA_030151505.1 Chromobacteriaceae bacterium | reverse complement strand
ATTCGCTTCCGCCAGCGGACGGCTACAATGCGCGCGTTTTCCCCCCTTTGTTCCCGGGCACGAGACGACCGGCTCCATGCAACAAAACCATAAACCGCATTCCCCCTCCACCATGGTGCTGGCAGCTCTGGGCGTGGTCTTCGGCGACATCGGCACCAGTCCGCTCTACACCCTGAAGGAATGCTTCTCGCCCGCGCACGGCCTCGAGCCGGTGACCGGCAACGTCTTCGGCATCCTGTCGCTGATCTTCTGGGCCATCATGCTGGTGGTGTCGATCAAGTACGTCGCCTACGTGCTGCGCGCCGACAACAACGGCGAAGGCGGCGTGATGGCGCTGATGGCGCTGGCGCGGCGCGCCAAGCGCAGCTGGAGCTTCGGCCTGATGATCATCGGCACCGTCGGCGCCTCGCTGTTCTACGGCGACGCGGTGATCACGCCGGCGATGTCGGTGCTGTCGGCGGCCGAGGGGCTCGAGGTGGTCACCCCGGCGCTGACGCCGTATGTGCTGCCGCTGTCAGTCAGCGTGCTCCTCGGGCTGTTCGTGGTCCAACGCCACGGCACCGCCCGGGTCGGCATCCTGTTCGGCCCGATCATGCTGCTGTGGTTCCTCACCATCGGGGTGCTGGGGGTCGTCAACATCCTCAAGACCCCCGGCGTGCTGGCCGCGGTCAATCCCTACTACGCCTTCGCCTTCGTGCAGGAACACAAGTTCGCCGCCTTCCTCGCCCTCGGCGCCGTGGTGCTGGCGCTGACCGGCGGCGAGGCGCTGTATGCCGACATGGGCCACTTCGGCCGCCCGCCGATCCGGCGCGCCTGGTTCCTGCTGGTGCTGCCGGCGCTGGTGCTCAACTATTTCGGCCAGGGCGCGATGGTCCTGCACGACCCGACCGCGATCAGCAATCCCTTCTTCAACATGGCGCCGGACTGGGCGGTCCTGCCGCTGGTGGTGCTGGCGACCATGGCGACGGTGATCGCCTCGCAGGCGGTGATCTCGGGCGCCTACTCGCTGACCCGCCAGGCCATGCAGCTCGGCTACTGTCCGCGCATCGACATCCGCCACACCTCCGAGAGCGAAATCGGCCAGATCTACATCCCGGTGGTGAACTGGGCGCTCTTGGCCGCCGTGCTGCTGGTCGTGCTGGTGTTCCGCTCCAGCTCGGCGCTGGCGGCGGCCTACGGCATCGCCGTGACCGGCACCATGGCCCTGACCACGCTGCTCGCCTTCGTCGTGTCGCGCTACCGCTGGCGCTGGCCGCTGTGGGCTGCCGTTTCGGTCACCACCTTCTTCTTCGCCATCGACCTCGCCTTCTTCAGCTCCAACGCGCTCAAGGTGCTCGACGGCGGCTGGCTGCCCCTGTTGCTGGGCCTGATCATCTTCACCCTGCTCACCACCTGGAAGCGCGGGCGCGAGCTGCTGTACGAGCGCCTGTTCGCCGACGAGCTGCCGCTCAACGACTTCATCCGCGGCCTGGAAAGCTATCCGCCGACCCGGGTGGACGGTACCGCGGTGTTCATGACCGGCTCGACCCAGGGCATCCCGCACGCGCTGCTGCACAACCTCAAGCACAACAAGGTGCTGCACGAGCGGGTGGTGCTGATGACGGTCAAGAACGTCGACGAACCGTATATGAGCGACAGCGCGCGCGTCGCCATCCACCAGCTGTCGCCGACCTTCTGGCAGGTCGTGGCACGCTACGGCTTCAAGGAAAGCCCGAGCGTGCCGGAAGTGATGCAGCTGTGCGCGGCCCAGGGGCTGACGATGGAGCCGATGGAAACGTCCTTCTTCCTCTCGCGCGAAACGCTGATCAGCACCGACCGGCGCGGCATGTCCCGCTGGCGCGAAAAGCTGTTCATGCTGATGTCGCGCAACGCCATGCGCGCCACCGACTTCTTCCAGATTCCGGCCAACCGGGTGGTGGAAATGGGGACGCAGGTCGAGCTGTAACGCCGGCCCCGGCCAGCGACAGACGCCGCCCTCGCCACTCGAGGGCGGCGGCCTCCCTGCCTTGCTCCGCCGGAGAGGCCGCCCCTTCTCGACGCTGTGCGCGCGCCAGCCAACCCTCCCGACCTGTCACCGCACGCGCCAGCCCAGCGTGACGGCCCGCGGCCGTGCACCACCGCCGTGCCGGACAAACACCCCAGCCGGGCGACGACACGCTTTCCGGCAACAGATGCCCCGGCGCCTGCGCGCGGCACCCTCCCGTCACAGGCTTTTGCGCTACTATCTTGCACATGAAAGCCCCGCTCGCCGCCCTGCTCGCCCTCCTGCTCGCCACGCCCCCGCAACTGGCGTCGGCCGACCTGCCCGATCTGGGCGATTCCGCCCAAGCCGGCTTCAGCACGCGGGACGAAGCCAAGGTCGGACGCGAAGGGCTGTCGTGGCTGCGCGAGCAGAACGCCCTGCTCGACGACGCCGAACTCGACGACTACCTGACCCGGCTGGCCTCGCGCCTGGCCGCCGCCAGCCCGGAACCGGGCCAGTCCTACCGCCTGTTCTCCATCGACGACGGCATGATCAACGCCTTCGCCATGCCCGGCGGCTACATCGGCATCAACACCGGTCTCTTGCTGGCGGCGCAGAGCGAGTCGGAGCTGGCCTCGGTGGTGGCGCACGAAATGGCGCACGTCACCCAGCACCACATCGCCCGCCAGCTCGAAAAGCAGGGCATGAACACCCTGCTCGCGGTCGGCGGGATGCTGGCGGCAGTACTGGCCGCCAGTGCCGGCGGCGGCAGCAACGCCGCGCTGGCGGCAGCCAACATCGGTCCGGGGCTGGCCCTGCAGAACCAGCTCGCCTTCAGCCGCGATTTCGAGCGCGAGGCCGACCGGGTCGGCATGCAGACGCTGTCGCGCGCCGGCTTCGACGCGCGGGCGATGGCGGTCTTTTTCGAACGCCTGCAAAAGGTCAATCGCGTCAACGACAACAATGCGCTGGCCTTCCTGCGCACCCACCCGGTCACCAGCGAGCGCATCGCCGAATCGCAAAGCCGCGCCGCCAACCTCGGCGTCCGGATGCCGGCCGACTCGATCGACTTCCAGTTCGCGCGCGAAAAAGCCCGCATCGCGGTCAGCGGCGCGCTCGACGCCAGCCGTTTCTATCAGGACGCACTGAAAGAGCACCGCTTCAGCAACGAGGCGGCGCAATGGTTCGGGCTGGCACGGACGCGGCTGGCGCTCAACGATCCGGCCGGCGCGCAGGAAGCCCTCGGCCGGGCGGAAAAGCTGCTGGGCACCCCGCACCCGTGGCTGGCCGCGCTCGGCGCCGAGCTCCTGCTGGCGCAGAAAAACTACGCCGCCGCCGCGGCGCGCTACCATGACGCCCGCCTGCGTTTCCCCGACGCGCCGGCCCTGGCCTACGGCGAACTCGACAGCCTCATTGCCGGCGGCGATCTGGCCCGCGCGCGCCAGCTGGCCGATGCCGCCAGCACCCGCCGCCCCAACGATGCCGGACTGTGGGCACGGCTGGCCCGCATCCACGCCGACCGCGCCCCCCTGCGCTACCACTTCTCGCTCGGCCAGCAGTTCTACCTGGAGGACCGGCCACGCGAGGCGCTCGAGCAATACCAGCTCGCCCGCGCCACGCCCGGCGAGGACTTCTACCTGCGCTCCCGCCTCGACGCCCGCATCCGCGAACTGACCCCGCGGGTGGACGAACTGCGCAAGGAAAAGCAGCGCAAATAGCCCCACCACCCGCCTTCCGCCTGACCGGGACGCACCGCCGTCACCAGTCCGCCCGCCCGCCGACATGCCGCAAGACCGGCGGCCGACGGCAAGAACCGCCCCGGCAAGCCGGGGCTGCGCCGCAACCCGGCCAAACCGATGACAAGACGCCGGGAGCGGCACCGGAACGGTCGATACGCCCTTCTTGCCGCTCCACGTCACCCTTCGCGGCCGCCCGGCGCGCTTTGCGCAAAAAAACGAACATTCAGCACAGCGTTACCGAACATTCATTGTTGTTTTTTCACAAAACAACATATTGCAACGCAACAGACAAAACCTGTCCGACACTGGGGAATTCCCCCGTTTTTGACCAGACGCAGTGATTTTTCCCCGATTTCATCCGGCCAAATCGCGCCGCATTGCAGCAAAAAGCTGGCCATGGCGCACCTTCACGTTCACGGCACCCACAATTTCTGCTGCATGAATCGCGAATCTGAGTAAAAATTCCATACGCGCAAAGCTACACAATCAATTCGGAAACCAACATTCCGACCCCGGCACGAAGCCGGAAAGACGGTTCATTTCTGCCACAATTCAGCGGTATCCGGCGGCAACACCACAGTGCCGCCGGACACGAAACGACAGACGCACTCACGAGGTGGACACATGGCACAACAACTGCCGCAAGACCAAGACATCGACCCGATCGAAACCACGGAATGGCTGGCCGCCCTCCAGTCGGTGCTGGAAACCGACGGTGCGGAACGCGCCCACTACCTGCTCGAGAACATGATCGAGCAGTCGCGCCGCGCCGGCGCGTATCTGCCGTTCAATGCCACCACCGCCTACCTCAACACCATCCCGGTCGGCCGCGAGAAAAAATCGCAGGGCGACCACGAGATGGAACACCGCATCCGCTCGATCAACCGCTGGAACGCCGCCGCCATGGTGCTGCGCGCCGGCAAGAAAAACCTTGAACTGGGCGGCCACATCGCCAGCTACCAGTCGTCCGCCACCCTGTACGACGTCGGCTTCAACCATTTCTGGCGCGCGCCCAACGACGAGCAGGACGGCGACCTGATCTACTTCCAGGGCCACATCGCCCCGGGCATCTACGCCCGCGCCTTCCTTGAGGGCCGCCTGTCCGAAGAACAGCTCGACAACTTCCGCCAGGAAGTTGACGGCAAGGGCCTGCCGTCCTATCCGCACCCGTGGCTGATGGACGATTTCTGGCAGTTCCCGACCGTGTCGATGGGTCTTGGCCCGCTGATGGCCATCTATCAGGCCCGCTTCCTCAAGTATCTGGAAAGCCGCGGGCTGGCCCGCACGCCGGGTCGCAAGGTCTGGTGCTTCTGCGGCGACGGCGAAATGGACGAGCCGGAATCGCTGGGCGCGATCGCCCTGGCCGCCCGCGAAGGGCTGGACAACCTGATCTTCGTGATCAACTGCAACCTGCAGCGTCTGGACGGCCCGGTGCGCGGCAACGGCAAGATTATCCAGGAACTGGAAGGCGACTTCCGCGGTTCGGGCTGGAACGTGCTGAAGGTGATCTGGGGCAGCCGCTGGGACCCGCTCCTGGCGATGGACACCAAGGGCTTGCTGAAGAAGCGCATGGAAGAGTGCGTGGACGGCGACTACCAGACCTTCAAGTCGAAGAACGGCGCTTACGTGCGCGAACACTTCTTCGGCAAGTACCCGGAACTGCGCGAGATGGTCGCCAACATGTCGGACGACGACATCTGGGCGCTCAACCGCGGCGGCCATGACCCGCACAAGGTGTACGCGGCCTACCAGGAGGCCACCACCAACGCCAACGGCCGTCCGACCGTAATCCTGGCCAAGACCATCAAGGGCTACGGCATGGGTTCGTCGGGCGAGGCGCAGAACATCGCCCACCAAGCCAAGAAGATGGACATCGACAGCCTGCGCAAATTCCGCGACCGCTTCGGCATCCCCATCTCCGACGAGGACCTGCCGAACGCACCGTACTTCCGCCCGGCCGAAGACAGCCCGGAAATGCAGTACATGCGCACCCGTCGCGCCGCGCTGGGCGGCTACATGCCGGCCCGCCGCCCGATCAAGGCACCGATGCAGGTGCCGGGCCTGCACGTGTTCGACAGCCAGCTGGCCAGCTCGGGCGACCGCGAGTTCTCCACCACCATGGCCTTCGTGCGCATGCTCGGCACGCTGCTCAAGGACAAGAACATCGGCAAGCAGATCGTGCCGATCGTGCCGGACGAATCGCGCACCTTCGGCATGGAAGGCATGTTCCGCCAGTACGGCATCTGGTCGACCCAGGGCCAGAACTACGTGCCGCAGGATGCCGACCAGCTGATGTTCTACAAGGAATCGAAGAACGGCCAGATGCTGCAGGAAGGCATCAACGAACCGGGCGCGATGTCGAGCTGGATCGCCGCAGCGACCAGTTACGCCAACAACGGCATCCCGATGATTCCGTTCTACATCTACTACTCGATGTTCGGCTTCCAGCGCGTCGGCGATCTGGCCTGGGCGGCCGGCGACATGCGCGCCCGCGGCTTCATGCTCGGCGGCACCGCCGGTCGCACCACGCTGAACGGCGAGGGCCTGCAGCACGAGGACGGCCACAGCCACATCCAGGCCGGCCTGATCCCCAACTGCATCAGCTATGACCCGACCTTCGCCTACGAACTGGCGGTGATCCTGCAGGACGGCCTCAAGCGCATGTACGTCGACCAGCAGGACGTGTTCTATTACATCACCCTGATGAACGAGAACTACATCCACCCGGCCATGCCGCAGGGCGCCGAGGAAGGCATCCTCAAGGGCATGTACCTGCTGCAGGACGGCGGCGACGCCCAAGTCAAGGTCCAACTGATGGGCTCCGGCACCATCCTGCGCGAGGTGATGGCCGCCGCCGACCTGTTGCGCAACGACTTCGGCATCGCCGCCGACATCTGGAGCGTGACCTCGTTCAACGAACTCAAGCGCGACGGCATGGCCGTGAGCCGCCACAACCTGCTGCACCCGGCCGATGCGCCGCAACAGAGCTACGTTGCCCGGCAGCTGGCCGGCCGTCAGGGCCCGGTCGTGGCCGCCACCGACTACATCCGCGCCTACGCCGACCAGATCCGCGAATTCGTGCCCGGCCGCTACACCGTGCTCGGCACCGACGGCTTCGGCCGCTCGGATTCGCGCCAGCAGCTGCGCAAGTTCTTCGAGGTCGACCGCCACTTCGTCGCGGTGGCCGCGCTCAAGGCGCTGGCCGACGAAGGCAAGATCGACGTCGCCCGCGTGACCGACGCCATCGCCAAGTACGGCATCGACGCGAACAAGCCGGCTTCCTGGACGGTGTAAATCAATGTGAGAAGTGAAACGGAAAACCCGGCTCCGGCCGGGTTTGACGGCCGCGACGCGGCTTCACGTTTCACGGAGAGAAATCAATGAGCCAAACAATCGAACTCAAAGTCCCCGACATCGGCGGCAGCAGCAACGTCGACGTGATCGAAGTCTTCGTCAAGGCCGGCGACACCGTCGCGGTGGACGACGCGCTGATCACGCTGGAAACCGACAAGGCCACCATGGACGTGCCCGCCACCGCCGCCGGCGTGGTGCAGAGCGTCGCCATCAAGGTGGGCGACAAGGCCAGCGAAGGATCGCTGATCCTGACGCTGGCGGCGGCCGATGCCGCCAGCGCCGCCCCGGCACCGAGCGCCGCAGCCCCCGCCCCGGCCGTACCGGTGGCGGCTCCCGTCGCGGCAACTGTGGCACCGGCTACCGCGGCCCCGACGGCCAGCCAGACCCTCACGCTGACCGTGCCCGACATCAGCGGCAACGCCAACGTCGACGTGATCGAAGTCTTCGTCAAGGTTGGCGACACCGTCGCGGTGGACGACTCGCTGATCACGCTGGAAACCGACAAGGCCACCATGGAAGTCCCGGCCACCGCCGCCGGCGTGGTGAAGGAAGTGAAAGTGCAGGTCGGCGGCAAGGTCAGCGAAGGCAGCGCCATCGTGGTGATCGAAACCGCCGCCGGGGTCGCCGCTCCGGTCGTGGCGCCGCAGGCGGCCGCCGTGGCCGCACCGGCTCCCGCCACCAGTGCGCCGGCCCCGGCCGCCGCTCCCGTAGCAGCCCCCGCACCGGCCGCCACCGTCAATGAAGCCGGTTTCGCCAAGGCCCATGCCGGTCCGTCGGTGCGCCGCCTGGCGCGCGAACTGGGCGTGGACCTGTCGCGCGTGGCCGGCACCGGCCGCAAGGGCCGCATCGTCGACGCGGACGTGAAGGCCTACGTGAAGGGCGTGCTGCAGAACCCGGCCGCGCTCGCGCCCGCCGCTGCGCCGGCCAACGGCTCGGGACTGGATCTGTTGCCATGGCCCAAGGTCGATTTCGCCAAGTTCGGTCCGGTCGAGTCCAAGCCGCTGTCGCGCATCAAGAAGATTTCCGGTGCCAACCTCGCCCGCAACTGGGTGATGATTCCGCACGTGACCCAGTTCGACCAGGCCGACATCACCGAGATGGAAGCCTTCCGCAAGCA
>JASLDQ010000193.1 GCA_030151505.1 Chromobacteriaceae bacterium | reverse complement strand
CCCAGCCACGACGAAAAACTGTTAGCCATACCGACCTCGACCCTAATATTTGACATGGGTATTTCAGATCAACATAGCATTCGCAAAAGATAAAAAAAGCTTGAAATAGCAGGAAAAAACCGGCTGCATACATGCATAAATGCTGCGATTTACAAGCCTATCCTGCATCTGTCATTCATGCGGAGGCCCCTAAACCACGTAAACCGTCGCCATGCCTGCCAGCTTCTACATAGCGCTACACGGCAAAATCATGCGCCAACGGCCAAGCGGCTATAATCGTCGCGAACTCCCGCTTCCAAACGGATACCCGATTCCATGATTTCCCGATTGCTGAGCGGCCTGGTGATCCTCCTGGCCGTGCTGCTGCTCGTCGGTGCCGGCCTCGCCGGCATTGCCGTCGCCATCACCTATCCGCGGCTCCCCAGCCTTGATGTCCTGACCGAATACCGCCCCAAGATTCCGCTTCGCGTCTTTACCGCCGACGGCGCCCTGATCGGCGAATTCGGCGAGGAACGTCGCTCTTTCACGCCGATTCGCGAAGTTCCCCAGCTGATGAAGCAAGCCATCCTCGCGGCGGAAGACGAACGCTTCTACCAGCATGGCGGCATTGACTACATGGGCGTGCTGCGCGCGGCCGCCGGCAACCTGCTGGCCGGCCACACGCGCTCGGGCGCCTCGACCATCACCATGCAGGTCGCCAAGAACTTCTTCCTGTCGAGCGAACGCACCCTGAGCCGCAAGTTCAACGAGGCCCTGCTGTCGTTCAAGATCGAGCACAACCTCAGCAAGGACCAGATTCTCGAGCTCTACTTCAACCAGATTTATCTGGGCCAGCGCGCCTACGGTTTCACCTCCGCCGCACAGGTCTACTTCGGCAAGCCGCTCAACCAGCTGACCCCGGCCGAGATGGCCATGCTCGCCGGCCTGCCCAAGGCACCGTCGTCGTACAACCCGGTGGTCAATCCCGACCGCGCCCGCCTGCGCCAGCTCTACGTGCTGCGCCGCATGAACGAGCTCAAATTCATCACCGACGACCAGTACGAAACCGCCAAGGCCGAGCCGCTGCAGCTGGCCAGCCGCAGCGAGGACTTCTCGGTGCCGGCGCAGTACGTGGCGGAAATGGCCCGCCAGGCGATGTTCGAACGCTACAAGGAAGCGGCCTACACCGAGGGTTTCCGCGTCATCACCACCCTGCGGGCAGAACACCAGCGCTGGGCCTTCGACGCGCTGCGCAGCGGCCTGATGGAATACGACCGCCGCCACGGCTACCGCGGCCCCGAGTCCTACATCGATCTGAAGACCCTGCCGGCCGGCAACGACCGCGACGAGGCACTCGACGATGCGCTGGCGGCCATCCGCGACTCGGGCAAGCTCCAGCCGGCCGTGGTGCTCGAAGCTTCGCCCGGCGCGGTCAAGGCCTATCTGCGCGGCGGCAAGACCATCGTGCTCAAGGGCCACGCCCTGTCCTTTGCCGCCCGCGCACTCTCGCCCAAGCTGACGCCGGCCCAGCAGATCCGCCCGGGCTCGGTCATCCGCGTGACCCAGGACGAGAAGGAAAACTGGTCGATCACCCAGATGCCGCAAGTGGAAGGCTCCTTCGTGTCGGTCGACCCGAAAAACGGCCAGATCCTGTCGCTGGTCGGCGGCTTCGACTTCAACCGCAACCACTACAACCGCGTGACGATGGCGTGGCGCCAGCCGGGCTCCAGCTTCAAGCCCTTCATCTACTCGGCCGGGCTGGAACGCGGCTTCACTCCCAGCACCCTGATCAACGACGCCCCGCTGACCATCGATGCCTCGTCGATGGGCGGCCAGCGCTGGGAACCCAAGAACTACGACGGCAAGTACGCCGGCATGATGACCATGCGCCGCGCACTGACGCTGTCGAAGAACCTGGTGTCGATCCGGGTGCTGATGGCATCGGGCGCCGACTACACCCAGCAATATATCCAGCGCTTCGGCTTCGGCCCCAAGCAGCACCCGGCCTACCTGACCATGGCGCTCGGCGCCGGCATGGTCACCCCGCTGGGCATGGCCGAGGGCTATAGCGTGTTCGCCAACGGCGGCTGGCGGGTCAAGCCCTACTACATCGACCGGATTGAGGACAGCATGGGTCATGTGCTGGCGCGCACCGCGCCGACCGTGGCCGGCGAAAATGCGCCGCAAGCGATCGACCCGCGCAACGCCTTCATCATGACCAGCCTGATGCAGGACGTGGTGCGCTACGGCACCGCCGCCCGCGCCATGCAGCTGGGCCGCACCGATCTGGCCGGCAAGACCGGCACCACCAACGACTCGCGCGACGCGTGGTTTGCCGGCTTCAACCCCGGACTGGTCGGCATCGCCTGGGTCGGCTTCGACAACAACCGCTCGCTGGGCGGCGGCGAAACCGGCGGTGGGGCCGCCCTGCCAATCTGGATGCGCTATATGGAAAAAGCCCTGAAGGGCGCACCGGAAGTCGACGTGCCGGTGCCGGAAGGCATCGTGACCCGTCCGGGCGCCGGCTTGCGCGGCGGCCCCGAGTACTACTACCAGGAATTCCAGGCCACCAATCCGGGGCTGGGCCTGAACAACCGCGCCAGCGGCCCGACCAACGACACCCAGGACGAGCCGTCCGGCAACAAGCCGGCGCCGGCGCAGCCGGATGAATCGGCCCGCGATGCGGTCGAGAACGTGAAGGAACTGCTGTTCTAAGCATGGCCCGACCGGCAAACGAAAGCCCGACCAAACTGGTCGGGCTTTTTTTCGATTCGTCACGGCATCGCCTGATCCGGCAGGTCAGGCTCCGGCGGAGCGGGTTGCCGGATAGAAGCTAGCCGCCGTGGCGGCTACTTGGCCGGCCCGCCGGCTTTGGCGGCGGCCTTCTTGTCCTTTTCCTTCGGCCCTGCCTCCTTGCCCGGCGCCTTGATGCTGTCTTCCACCTGGGCACTTTCCTCGGCCTTGACGCTGGCGGCGGCAGGCTTGTCGCCGCCGGCTTCGCCCGGCGCGAGCTCCGACAGCAAGGTGGTCAGCCGGC
>JASLDQ010000191.1 GCA_030151505.1 Chromobacteriaceae bacterium | reverse complement strand
GTCCTGCCACGGGGGGAGGTGCAGCCCGAACGAGTTGCGCAGCCTGGTGGTATCCAGCCGCGAGTTGGCGGGGCGCGCCGCGGGCAGGGGGTAGGCATGGCTCGGGATCGCCTCGATTTGCCCGGACGTCAGCTTGAGGGTGACGCCAGCCCGTGCGGCCTGATCCAGAACGAACTGTGCGTAGCCGTGCCACGACGTCTCGCCAGCCGCCGCCAGATGATAGATGCCTCCCAAGCGAGCCCCGTCCGCCGTCGCATGCACGTGGCGCAAGGCATGGGCGGTCACGTCGGCAATCAGTTCGGCCCCGGTGGGCGCGCCGATCTGGTCGGCAATCACGCGCAGCTGCTCGCGCTCCTGCGCCAGTTTCAGCATGGTTTTTGCGAAATTGCCGCCGCGTGCCGCGTAAACCCAGCTGGTGCGGAACACGAGCGCCCTGGCGCCGCTGGCGGCAATCGCCTGCTCGCCTTCGAGCTTGCTGCGTCCGTACACCGACAGCGGCCCGGTCGATGCGTCCTCGCGCCATGGGGTCCGGCCCGAGCCGTCGAAGACGTAATCGGTCGAGTAGTGCACCAGCCACGCACCCAGCGCTGCGGCCTCTCTCGCCAGCACGCCGGGCGCTTCCGCATTGACCCGCCGGGCCAGCGCCGCGTTGCTCTCGGCCTGATCCACTGCGGTGTAGGCGGCGGCATTGACGATCGCCGCGGGCGCCAGCCGGCGGACCGTGGCGGCCAGACCGGGCAAGTCGGCAAGGTCGCCGCACAGGCCGTCCGCGCCATGGCGGTCCAGTGCGATCACCTCGCCCAGCGGTGCCAGTGCGCGCTGCAGTTCCCAGCCGACCTGACCGTTCTTGCCCAGGAGCAGGATCTTTCTCACGCTGCCGCTCCGTACTGCCGCGCGACCCAGTCGCGGTAACTGCCGTCGAGCACGCCGGCGACCCAGTCCGGATGGGCCAGATACCACTGCACCGTCTTGCGGATGCCGGTCTCGAAGGTTTCCGCCGGTTTCCAGCCCAGCTCGCGCTCGATCTTGCGCGCATCGATGGCATAGCGGCGATCGTGGCCGGGGCGGTCGGCGACATGGGTAATCAGCTCGGCGTAGTGCCGGACCGGCTGGCCGCTTTGTATCTGTCTGACTTCTCGGGCTGGCGCAGGGGCCAGTTCGTCCAGCAGGGCGCAAACGGTGTGGACGATGTCGATGTTGGCCTTCTCGTTCCAGCCGCCGATGTTGTAGGTCTCGCCCGCAGTGCCGGCTTGCAGCACGCGCCGGATCGCCGCGCAGTGATCTTCCACATACAGCCAGTCGCGGATCTGCCGGCCGTCCCCGTACACCGGCAGCGGCTTGCCGGCCAGGGCGTTGATGATCATCAGCGGGATCAGTTTTTCCGGGAAGTGAAACGGGCCGTAGTTGTTCGAACAGTTGGTGGTCAGGGTGGGCAGGCCATAGGTGTGATGGTAGGCGCGCACCATGTGGTCGGACGCGGCCTTGGAGGCCGAATAGGGGCTGTTGGGCGCATACGGCGTGGTCTCGCTGAAGGCCGCGTCGTCCGGCCCCAGCGTGCCGTAGACCTCGTCAGTCGACACGTGCAGGAAGCGGAACGCCGCCTTGTCCGCCGCCTCCAGCCCGTTCCAGTGCGCGCGCGCCGCTTCCAGCAGGCGGAAAGTGCCGACCACATTGGTCTCGACAAAGGCCTCTGGGCCGTGAATGGAGCGGTCGACATGCGATTCGGCGGCAAAGTGGACTACCGCACGCGGCCGGTGCTCGGCGAACAGCCGGGCCAGCAGGGCTGCGTCGCAGATGTCGCCGCGCACGAAACGGTGCTGCGGCGAGTCCGCCAGCGCCGCCAGGTTGGCCGGATTGCCGGCATAGGTCAGGGCATCCAGGTTAAGCACCGGCTCGTCGCCCTGCGCGCACCACTGCAACACAAAATTCGAGCCGATGAAGCCGGCGCCGCCTGTAACAAGAATCATGGTTTTATGCTTTATGTCCGCTGCTGCTGATCAAGAATCTGGGAAAGATAGTGCCGTATTTTGCCACGTCGCGGCGCGGCTGCCCTGACTTAGCGCGATGCCGGCCGGGCCGGCCTTACCCCGGCATCCGCCCGCGCAACCACAGGCTCAGGCGTTCCACCACCGCCGACAGCAGCAGCATCGCCAGCAGCACGCTGGCCGCCTGCGGCTGCTGGAACAGGCTCAGGGAGGTATACAGCAGCTGCCCCAGTCCGCCCGCGCCGACAATGCCGAGCACGGCGGCGATGCGGATATTGTTCTCCCAGCGGTACAGCGCATAGGCGATCCACTGTTTCCAGATCAGCGGCAGGGTGCCGTACAGGAAGGCCAGGCCGCGCGGGCTGCCGGCCCGCAACAGCGCCGATTCCGCGGCGGGCGGGGCGTTTTCCAGCGTTTCGGCGAACAGCCGGCCCAGCACGCCGGCGGTATGCAGCGACAATGCCAGCACGCCGGCGAACGGCCCGAGTCCCACCGCCAGCACGGCCAGCGCCGCCCACAACAGATCCGGCACGCCGCGCAGCAGGTTCAGTGCGAAGCGCGAGGCCTGCTGCCAGATCGCGCCATGCCGCCCGGCGGCGGGCAAGGCCAGCAGCGCACCGCCGCCGAACGCGAGCAGGGTGCCGATGGCCGAGACCGCCAGGGTTTCCAGGGTGCCGCTGCCGACCCGGGCCAGGTGCTCGCCCGACACATCCATCGGGAAGAATTCGCGGGCATAGCCGCCCAGCGCCCCGAAGCTCAGCCCGTCCCAGTCGATCTGCGGAATCAGCAGCCAGCTTGAGGCGGCCAGTGCGAGTAGCGCCGTGAACCCCAGCGCCGACTTGCCGTGCGCGCTCGGCAGGATGACCCGCGCCAGCCGGCTGACGCCTTCGGTGCACACCACCAGCAGCACGAACACCAGCAACAGAGAACTGACCTCGTTGCCGGCCATCATCTTGATCGACTGGTCGAGCAACTGGCCGACTCCGCCTGCCCCGACGAAGCCCATCACCGCCGAAGCGCGGATCGCGCATTCCCAGCGGTACACCGTGTAGCTGACCAGTTCCGGCAACGCCTGCGGCAGCAGGCCATAGGCCAGCGTGGCGAGCCGGCCGCTGCCGGCGGCGCGCAGGGCACGGGCCGGCGCCTTGGGTTGGGACTCCAGAATCTCGGCGTAGACCTTGCCGAGCATCCCGCCGTAGGCGAGCCCGATGGCCAGCACCGCCGCGCAGGGGCCGAGCCCCACCGCGCGCACGAACAGCAGCGCCCACACCACCTCCGGCACACCGCGCAGCACCAGCAACATCCCGCGCAGCAGCGGCGCGCCCAGCCGCTGCCACCCCGCCGGGCGGCTGGCGGTCAGGCTGTCGAGCGCCAGCGCGCGGGTGACGGCCAGCGCGGCCGGCCAGCCGATCAGCACGGCCAGCGCGGTACCGGTGGTGGCGACCGCCAGCGTCTGCGCGGTGGCGGCGGCCAGCTCGTTCAGGAACACATCGTCGTGCGCCGGCGGAAAGAAGCCGGCGATGAAGCCGCCGAGCGTGGACAGTGTGTCCGGGTTGGCCAGCAGGGTCGGGTCGAGACCGCTCAGACGCACCAGTGGCACCAGCAAGGCCAGCGCCAGCGCCGCCAGCCCGAGACGGCTGACAAAGGCCGGGTCGCGCGGATGAATCAGCATTGCCGTCCCCGCGCGGGCGGAGCGGATTCTGCCTTGGCCGGGATGGAGGGCAAATCCGGGGGCGTGCCGCGATACAGCTCGTCCAGCCGCGCCGGG
>JASLDQ010000179.1 GCA_030151505.1 Chromobacteriaceae bacterium | reverse complement strand
GCGCGACACCCTGACCCTGATGGGTCTGGCCGACAGCCTGGCCTGAGCGGAAAGAAATCGTCATGAATCTTGATGCAGCCCTGCAAACCTTCATCGAAGAAGCCCGTGAACTGCTCGACGGGATGGAATCGGCCCTGCTGATGCTGGACGGCGGCGGCGTGGCCGACAGCGAAACCGTCAACGCGATCTTCCGCGCCGCCCACACCATCAAGGGCTCGGCCGGCCTGTTCGGGCTGGACGCCATCGTCGCCTTCACCCACCGGGCCGAAAGCGTGCTCGACCGGGTCCGCGCCGGCCAACTGACGCTGGACGGCGAACTGCCCGGCCTCCTGCTCGAATGCGGCGACTACATCGGCGCGCTGGTGGCGGACGTGGCCGGCGGCAGCGCCAGCGCCGACCCCGCCGTCGGCGCGGCCCTGAGCGCACGGCTCGACGCCTGCCTCGGCCTCTCGCCCCTCCCGCACGCCGCGATCGCCGCCACGGAAACCGCCGCGCCGGCAGCCGATGCCGGCGACTGGCACCTGTCGCTGCGCTTCGGGCCGGACGTGCTGCGCATGGGCATGGACCCGCTGTCTTTCCTGCGCTACCTCGCCACGCTGGGTGAACTCCGTGGCGTGGTCACGCTCAACAGCCTGCCGGCCGCCGCCGACATGGACCCGGAAACCAGCTACCTCGGTTTTGAAGTCCGCCTGCGCGCCGCCACCGACCGCCAGACCCTGGAAGACGTGTTCGAATTCGTCCGCGACGACGCCGACATCGTCATCCTGCCGCCCGATGCCACCGATGCCGACTTCGCCGCCCTGCTGGAACAGCGCGGCGAGGGCGACACCCTGCGCGCCGCCCTGCAGCGGCTGGGATATGCCCCGGCCCGGACCGAAGCGGCCAGCGTCCCTCCCCTTCCCGCCGTCGACCTCCCGGCGGACACCAGCGCCCCGGCTGCCGCCGGCGAGACCGCGGCCGTTCCGGCGCCCAGCCAGGCCACCCGTCCGGTCGCCGCCGAAAGCCGCGCGATCAAGGTCGATGCCAGCAAGCTCGACCACCTGATCAATCTGGTGGGCGAGCTGGTGATTTCCGGCTCGGCCATCACCCTGCAGGCCGCGCAGTCCGGCCACAGCGAACTGATCGAGTCGGCCTCGGTGATGAGCCGGCTGGTCGAGGCGATCCGCGACAGCGCGCTCAAACTGCGCATGGTGCAGATCGGCGACACCTTCGACCGCTTCCGCCGCGTGGTCCGCGACGTGGCGCGCGAAGTCGGCAAGACCGTCGAGCTGCAGGTCAGCGGCGGCGACACCGAACTGGACAAGTCGATGGTGGACAAGCTCGGCGACCCGCTCCTGCATCTGGTCCGCAACGCCATCGACCACGGCCTCGAATCGAGCCAGGACCGGCAAGCCGCCGGCAAGTCCGGCGCCGGTCGCCTGCACCTGTCGGCCCATCACGATTCCGGCAGTATCGTCATCGAGGTCGGCGACGACGGCCGCGGACTGGACCGCGAGCGCATCCGCGCCAAGGCGATCGAACGCGGCCTGATCGCCGCGGAGCAGACGCTGAGCGACCGCGAACTCTTCATGCTGATCACCGAGCCGGGCTTTTCCACCGCCGCGGCCGTCACCAACCTGTCCGGCCGCGGCGTCGGCATGGACGTGGTGCGCCGCAATATCGAGGCGCTGCGCGGCACGCTGGAAATCCTGAGCGAAGCCGGCCAGGGCACGACCATGCGCCTGCGCCTGCCGCTGACCATGGCGATCATCGACGGTTTCCTCGTGCGGGTCGGCGACGCCGGCTTCGTGCTGCCGCTCGATCTGGTGGACGAATGCATCGAACTGCCGGCCGGCAGCAGCGACAGCAGCCACTGCTATGTCGACCTGCGCGGCAGCGTGCTGCCCTACCTGCGCCTGCGCGAGCTGTTCGAGCTGGAAGGCGCGCGCCCCCGCCGCGAGAACGTGGTCATCGTCAACTACGCCGGCCAGCGCGCCGGGCTGGTGGTGGACGAATTGCTGGGTGAATTCCAGACCGTAATCAAGCCGCTGGGGGCGCTGTTCCGCCACATGCGCGGACTGGTCGGCTCGACCATCCTCGGCAGCGGCGAAGTCGCGCTGATCCTCGACGTGCCGACCCTGGTGCATCAGGCCGTGCACGACGAAAACCTGTCCTTGCGTGCAGGCAGCCATGTGCCGCTTCTGACCGACACCCTCCAGTAAAGGGGCCACGATGAACGCTCCCGATCAGACTCTCGACCACCCCCTGCTGACCGCCGCCTCGGCGGTGGCGCTCGCCAGCGTGGCGCGCTGGGGTTATGGCTTCGCCAACAACGAACTGGTCTGCAATCCCCTGTTCCGCCGCCAATGCGGCCTCGCGCTGTCGCAGCCGCTCGACCGGCTGACCTGGCTGCGCCGCATCCATCCGGCCGACCGCGACGAATGGGAAGAGCTGTGGATCTTCGGCCTCGACCCACAGGTGAACGAGCTGTGCGTGTCCTACCGGATGATTGCCGACAACGGCGAGATCGGCTGGTTTGAAAGCCGGGTGCGGGTGGTCGGCCGCAACGACCGCGGTCATCCGATCGCCATCGCCGGCAGCCAGCGCGACATCAGCCGCGACAAGGCGCGCGACAACGAACTGATGGCGCTGAGCACCCGCGACCCCGTGACCGGCCTCTACAACCGCCAGTACTTCCGCGACGTGCTGCTGGAGCGGATGCCGCCGGAACTGCCGGTGACACACCGCGACGCGCTGGTGCTGATCGACCTGAACAATTTCAACAGCATCAACGATTCGCTCGGCCACCAGGCCGGCGACCAGGTGCTGATCGAAGTGGGCCGCCGACTGGCCTCGCTGCAACTGCAACCGGGCGGCGTGCTGGCCCGGGCCGGCGGCGACGAATTCGCCATGCTGCTGCCGGACGTCGGCGACTGCGACAGCGGCGTGCAGGACATGGTCCAGCGCCTCACCACCCTGATGAGCTGGCCGCTGGAAATCGCCGGGCTTGAGCTGGTGCTGACCCCGAGCATCGGCGTGGCGATCAGCCCCGACCACGGCAGGGACGCCGACACGCTGTTCAAGCACGCCGACGCCGCGCTGCAAGTGGCCAAGCACAAGGACGGCACCCATCTGGTGTTCTTCGACCAGGACCTGAGCCGCGCCGCGCTGCGCCGCCTCGAGCTGACGACGGCGCTGCGCACCGCCCAGAGCCGCAACGAACTGTCGCTGGTCTACCAGCCGCAGTTCAACCCGACCGGCACCGTGCTGCTGGGCATGGAAGCGCTGCTGCGCTGGCAGCATCCCGAGCTGGGATCGGTCTCGCCGGCCGAGTTCATCCCGGTGGCGGAAGCAAGCGGGCTGATGCCGCAACTGGGTGAATGGGTGCTCAACGAAGCCTGCCGCCAGATCGCGGCCTGGCGCCGGGCGGGCCTCGCACCGCAGACGGTGTCGGTCAACGTGTCGGCCGAGCAGTTCCACCAGCCCGGCTTCCCCAATGTGGTGGAAACCACGCTTCGCTCGCACGACGTGCCGGCCTCGCTGCTGACGCTGGAAATCACCGAATCCCTGCTGATGAACGATCCGCAGCACATCATCGGGGCGATGACCCGCATCCGGAATCTGGGCGCGGGCCTGGAGATCGACGACTTCGGCACCGGCTACTCGTCGCTGGCCTACCTG
Source organism: Chromobacteriaceae bacterium (assembly GCA_030151505.1). Lineage (GTDB taxonomy): Bacteria > Pseudomonadota > Gammaproteobacteria > Burkholderiales > Aquaspirillaceae > JASLDQ01. The sequence goes on along the minus strand of JASLDQ010000179.1, from coordinate 176 downwards.
AACCGCTTTCCGGTCCACGGGCTGAAGATCGACCGTTCCTTCATCCGGAATCTCGAAACCTCGCCGCAGGACCGCCGCATCGTCGAAGCCACCGTCGATCTCGCCCACGACCTCGGCCTGAAGGTGACCGCCGAAGGCGTGGAAACCGCCGGACAGGCCGAACTGATCGCCCGCAT
>JASLDQ010000166.1 GCA_030151505.1 Chromobacteriaceae bacterium | reverse complement strand
TGGAACTGCTGCCGCGCGAGCGGGTCACGCTGGAGATCACCGAGGATGTGGTGTTCGACGAAAAGGTGATCCAGCGTTGCCGGGCCTTGAAACAGGCAGGCTACAGTCTCGCGCTCGACGACTTTGTCTACGCCCCGGTCTTCGAGGCCGTGTTCGAGCTGATCGACGTGATCAAGGTGGACATCACTCGCCAGAGCCCCGATCAGGTCCAGGCCCTGGGGGCGCGCTTTCGCAACAGCAAGATCACGATGCTGGCCGAAAAGGTGGAAACCGAAGCGGAATATCGCCTGTGCCGAGAGGCGGGCTACACCCTCTATCAAGGCTACTATTTCGCCCGTCCCGACCTGCTGGTGGGCAAACGCGCCCAGACTTCCAAGATGGCGATCCTGCGCCTGATGGGCCTGATCATCGCCGAAGCCGACACCACCGAGCTGATCGAGGCGATCAAGCTCGACCCGGGTCTGTCGTACGGCTTGCTCCGACTGGTCAATTCCGCCTCCATCGGACTCCGGGTCCGTATCGACACGCTGGAACAGGCGGTGATGCAGCTTGGACGCAAGCAGATCGGACGCTGGCTCCAGCTGCTGCTGTACGCAAACAAGCCCGGCGCCGAGCAGCCCTGCCCGCTGCGGGCACTGGCCACTCAGCGCAGTACGCTGCTGGAACAGTTGGCGCAGGCGCATACCCCCGCCGACCCCGGACTGGCCGATCGGGCCTACCTGATCGGGATGCTGTCGTTGCTCGACGCGCTGCTCGACATGCCGATGCCGGACGTGGTCGAACAGCTCAACCTGTCGGACGAGCTGCGGCTGGCGTTGCTGGAGCACGAAGGCGAATTGGGCGAATTGCTCGCCCTGGCGAAAATGAGCGAAACCGGCGAGTACAACGACGCGCATTTGCTGGACAAGCTGGGACTTCAGCCGGCCGAACTGGCCAGCGCGCTGGTGAAGGCGATCGAGTTCAGCGAGCAGACGGCATCCGCCGCCACCGACGCCTGATCCGCAGCATGCCTCCCAACGACTGCGGGATATGGGAAAATGCCGGTTTGATCGACCGCCGCAATCCGGGGATGCCGGCGGCGATCCTCCGCCGCCGAAAAAAGGGAAAGTGATGCAGGCTTATATCGGCCGCCAGGTGATTATCGACCGCGACCAGAACATCCTGGGTTACGAGCTGCTGTTCAGACATGCCGCCAACGCCACTCAGGCACACTTCGACAACGCTTTCGAAGCGGGCGCTCAGGTAATCTCCACTTTCCTGACCCAAATGGGGACGGACTGGCGGCTGGGCGACAATCTGGCCGTCATCAACGTGACCTCGTCGATGCTGGACAGCGAGCTGCTGGAATTGCTTCCGCCCACACGGATCGTGCTGGAAATCATCGACCCGTCCCCCTCTCCGGCGACCTTGACGGCCTGCCGCGAGCTGCGCGCCAAAGGCTATGCCCTCGCCTTCAACGACACGCCGGCCCTGCCCATCGGCCAGCCGTGGCTGGAACTGGCCGACTACCTGTACTTCAGTGTGCGCGACCGGGATCTGGCTGCGCTGGCCGGCAGGATCCGCGCGCTCGGCCGACACGACGCCAAGCTGATCGCCAAATGTTTGGAAACCCCTGGTGAATTCAAGGCCTGTCTCGACATGGGGTTCGACTACTTCCAGGGTCACCACTTCGCCCGCCCGGAAACCCTGTCGATAAAAACCCTCGATCCGGCCTATGGACGCATGATCGACCTGCTCAATCTGGTCCGGACCAACGCCGACACGGCCGACATCGAGACGGCGATCAAGCGCGACGTTGCGCTGCCGGCCCGCCTGATCCAGTACATCAACTCGGTGGGATTCGGCGCCAGCCGCCCGGTCTACTCGATCCGGCAAGCGCTGGCGATCATGGGCTACCGCCAGCTCTACCGCTGGTTGAGCCTGCTCGTCGTCACCTCCGCCAGCGCCACCACCCCGCCCGCCCTCGCCCGGATGGCCCTGATCCGCGCAAGGCTGATGGAACAGCTCGGACAACTGCGCCTGATCGGCACCGAACGCGACAACCTGTTCGTCGTCGGCCTGTTCTCGCTGCTCAACGTCATCCTGGACATGCCGATGGAAACGCTGCTGCAGATGCTCAGCCCCCCGGACACCATCAGCGCCGCCTTGCTGCACCGGCAAGGACCCTACGGCGCCTGGCTCGCACTGGCCGAAGCCTGCGAAAACATCGATGCCGAACTCGTCGACACCTTGGCCCGGCAACTGACGCTGAGCGCGGAGCAGGTCAACCATGCCCACCTCGACGCCCTGGCCTGGGTCGAGGAACTGGCCGCCTGAAGCGGCCTTCCCTTACCTCGATTGGCGATGCTCCCGAAAGCCGGGACACGCCGCCAGCCCGGGCTCCTTACTTCTGAAGGACGCGGCACTCTCCCCCTGATGCCGGGGCGGGCACGGAACCGGCTCCAGCACCTGGTGCCCGTGGGCCGAACCTCCCTCCTCTCCCGCCGGCTTGGACACACCGCCAAGCCACGCCCGGCAACTGCCGCCAAGGCAATCGGCACAGGGGCCCGAGCGTGTTGGACCGCCCGGCCGGCCGCCACGAATGTCGTCACGGCAGCCCCATCTTCCTGCAGTTCTCCATCTCCCTGTCCGCCGAAACCATGATGCAGCCGGTAGCTCGTCCCCGCCTCAAGGCACACGTCGACTGCTTGCCGCCCCTCGCCATACTGGCCGCTGCTTGCCGCATTCGATCCTTTCGTCACGCTCCATTCACGCAAGCCAGTCATCTGTGATAGGACAAGGTGCTTTACAATGTGGCGAACACTCGCAGAACCGTATGCCGCCAGCCTCATCGAAGGAGCGACTGGCGGCGAACGCGCAACCAAACTTCGGCAGTTGAGATCAATCCTTCGGAATTTACCTTCATGTTTAATAAACGCTTGAAACAGGAATTGTCGGCCCTGCGCGAAGAGCTTTCATCGATTGAGCAAGTCAGAAACTGTCTTGACAGCGAAATGTTGGCTCTTTACCTCGATCCGGAAGGCCGGATCGAGTCAGTGAATGCCAATTTCGAGAAGGAAATGTTCTATCGAAGCGCCGATCTGGTGGGGCGTTCCATCGAGGAGCTGGTTCCGCCTCATGTCCGCGGCCTGGATTTCTACTACCGGCTGAAAGCGGCCATTACCAAGGGCGAACACTTGAGCGGGGCCGTGCGCCTGCTGCGCGGCAATGGGCAAGAGGCCTGGCTGCGTTCTATCCTGCAACCCATTCGTACCAGCGATGGCCGATTGAAGCGCTTTTCGATGCATTCCAGCGACCTGACCCGGACCATCGAAAGCTCCCGGGAGCACGAAAATCTGATCGAGGCGTTGCAGCGCTCGACCGCGGTCATCGAATTCAGTCTGGACGGCGAAATCCTCACCGCCAACGACCGTTTCCTGCGGGCGATGGGCTATTCGCTCGAGCAGATCAAGGGCAAGCACCACCGGATATTCTGTGAAGCCGAGGAAGCCGATTCGCCGCATTACCAGGAGTTCTGGGACAAGCTCAAGCGCGGCGAATTCATCGCCGAACGCTTCAAGCGCCTGGACAGCAAGGGCCGCGTCGTCTGGCTGGAAGCGTCGTACAACCCGATCATCGATGCACACGACAGGCTCTACAAGATCGTCAAGTTCGCCACGGTGATTACCGATCAGGTCAACCGCGAACAGGCCATCGCCGACGCCGCCAACATCGCCTACAACACCTCCCGGCATACCGACAGCAGCGCGCAGCGCGGCGCCGGCGTGGTGCAGGAAACGGTGCAGGTCATGCGCGAACTGGCCAAGTACATGCAGGAAGCGTCGGAAGGGATCGAGGCGCTGGACAAGCAATCCCAGCTCATCGGATCGATCATCGAAAGCATCAGCAGCATCGCCGACCAGACCAACCTGCTGGCCCTCAACGCCGCGATCGAGGCGGCCCGGGCCGGCGAACAGGGCCGGGGCTTCGCGGTGGTGGCGGACGAGGTCCGGAGACTGGCCTCGCGCACCAGTGAAGCCACCGAGGAAATCGTCAGCGTCGTGCGGCAGAACCAGCAATTGGCCGAACAGGCGGTGTCCATCATCGGCAGCGGCCGGCAACAAGCCGAACAAGGGCTGGAGCTGGCCGGGCAGGCAGGCGCGGTCATCGTGGAAATTCAGGATGGCGCGCAGCGCGTCGTCAATGCGGTCGGACAGTTCTCCAACCAGCTGACGAGCTGAACACCGCCCGGCCTTTGCCATGTCCCAACCCGGCGAATACCAAAGCCGGTTTGGCGAGCAGGGCCTGAGCTTGCGGAAACGATCAATGCGATAGCCGTGCCCGGGCCAGGGCAACCGCGGCCGGGGCCGCGCCTCCCCGCCCTACGCCGGCTTGCCTGCTTTCCAGCGCGCGGTCCAGCGTGGAAAGAAACGCCTGAGCCGCCGGCGTGGGCATGGTTTGCCAAACGACATACACCCGCCGGACCGGTGCGTCGCAGACCGGAATCCGGACCACCTGGCGGAATCCTTGGGCAATGGTGGCCGGAACCAGACCAACGGCTAGCCCGCGACACACGAATTTCTCCAGCAGCGACATGTGGCTGATCTCGAAGCGCACCCGGTGGGGCAGACCGAGCGCGGCGAAGGCCTCACTGGTTTGCCGGCGGGCACTGCTACCGGCCTGAAAGTCCACCAGCGGCAAATCCGCCAACTCGTCCAGCCGGAGCCGCTCCCGACCGGACAGAGGATGTCCTTCGGGCAGGATCGACACTAGTTCCTCCTCGGCCAGCACCCGGTAGGCAACGCCCTCGACCGGATCGCTGCTCAACAAGCCCACGAACGCCAGATCGAGCCTCCGCTCCCGCACGTCCTGCAGCAGGATCTCGCTCATGTCCATGCGCAGACGGATGTCGACCTGCGGAAACTGCTGGTGGAAGTCGGCCAGCACGTCGACCAGATCGACCGTGGTGAGCGAAGAAATCTTGCCGACCGCCAGGCTACCGCGCACTTCGCCCGTCACGGCGGCAACATCCTCGTGGATGCGCCTGACGGATTCCAGTGCCCGGCGTGCGTGCGCCAGAAAGGCGTCTCCAGCCGGCGTTACTCTGACGTGACGGGGAAGCCGCTCGAACAGCAAGGCTCCGAGTTCCTCTTCCAGTCGGGCGATCTGGTGGCTCAGGGCAGACTGGACGATATGGCAGCGTTGGGCTGCGCGCGTGAAATTGCGCTCCTCGGCGAGGGCAACGGCAAATTCGAGCTGCTTGAGATTCATGAAACCATCTCTTTTTTGAATTGTTACCATCTTAACAATTCATTTTTATCATGTGACGCAATGACCGAAAATCGGCGCCTTTCCTGCCGGAGCCGAAACCGATGCACTCCCATCCCCCTGCCGGCCTCAGCCGCTGGCTGATGCTGCTCATTGCCTTTTCAACCGGCATCGCCGTAGCCAGCAATTACTACCCCCAACCGCTGCTGCACACCATTGCCGAGGAATTCGGGCTGTCCTACGCCAGCGCCGGCAGCGTCGTCACCACGGCCCAGCTCAGCTACGCGGCCGGCCTGATCCTGCTGGTGCCCCTTGGCGACCTCTACGAACGCCGCAAGCTGATCGTGTCGATGACGCTCCTGGCCGCGCTGGGCCTGACCCTGAGCGCACTGTCGACCAGCCTGCCCTTGCTCTTGCTCGGCACGGCCATGACCGGGCTGTTTTCGGTCGTCGCCCAGGTGCTGCTGCCCTTTGCCGCGACGCTGGCCGCGCCGGCGGAACGGGGACGGGTGATCGGCACGGTGATGAGCGGCTTGCTGCTCGGCATCCTGCTGGCCCGCACGGTGGCCGGCGGGCTGTCGGCCCTCGGCGACTGGAAGACCGTGTACTGGCTGGCGGCGGTGATGATGGTACTGACTGCCGCCGCCCTGGCCTGCGCGCTGCCGCGCCACCAAGAATCGGCAGGACTCAGCTATCCACGCCTGCTGGCCTCGGTGGCGTTGCTGTTCGTCACCGAGCCGCTGTTTCGCCTGCGCACGGTTCTTGGAGGGCTCAGCTTCGCCCTCTTCGCCATGCTCTGGACGCCTCTGGCATTCCTGCTGGCGGCCCCTCCTTATGAATACTCGGACGCGGTGATTGGCTTGTTCGGCCTTGCCGGTGCCGCCGGGACACTGGCGGCGAATCTGGCGGGCCGGTTGGCGGACGGAGGCAAAACCGGCCTTGCCATCAGCATCGGCCTGATAGCGCTGGTCTGCTCCTGGGTGCCCCTGGCGTTCGCCGAATCGTCGCTGCTCGCCCTGCTGGGCGGCGTCCTGCTGCTGGATCTGGCGGTGCAGCTCTGCCACGTCAGCAACCAGAACGTGGTCTACAAACTGCGCCCCGAAGCCAGAAACCGGATCAACGCCGGCTATATGACGGGCTACTTTATCGGTGGATCCTTGGGCTCGCTGGTATCGACCGCGCTGTTTGAACATTACGGCTGGACGGGAGTCTGCTTCGCCGGCACGGGACTGGCGTTGGTGGCCCTGCTGATCTGGCATCGATACCGTCACCACGAATAGCAAGAACAGGGCGCATGTCCATTGCTATGCGCCCTTTTTTCCAG
>JASLDQ010000159.1 GCA_030151505.1 Chromobacteriaceae bacterium | reverse complement strand
GGCGTGACCGTCAGCATCGGCGTCACGTCGCTGCGGCCGGACGATCCCGATGTCGACACGGCCTTGCGCCGCGCCGATGAAGGGCTCTACGCCGCCAAGCGCGCCGGGCGCAACCGGGTGGAAGGCTGAGGACGCCGGCGGCGGGTAGAATCGCGGCATGTTCACCCCTCCTGCCGAGTGGCGGCCCGACTGGGCCGACCCTCCCCTCTACGCGCCCTACCGCCATCTGGCTGCCTTGCTGCCCCTGCAGGACTGGCCGGATCAGGCCGGCTACGACCGCCTGATCGGGCTGGCGCGTCAGCATAACCCGGCGATTCCCGCCACTCTGCGTTTCGTCGTCGACCTCGAGCCCGAGCGCTATTACGAAAGTCATATCGCCGCCACCGGCGAAGTGCCCACCCGCGGCCGCAACTGGCACGACTGGTTCAACGCCCTGGCCTGGCTGGCCTTCCCGCGTCTCAAGCTGGCCCTCAACCGGCGCCACCACTGGGCGATCGATGCCGGAGGCGAGGCGGTCCGTGGTCCGTATCGGGACGCGGCGACCTTGCTGGACGAATGCGGCGTGCTGGTGCCGTATTGCCGGTCCGAACTGGCGCAGTTGCTGGACGGAATGGCATGGCAGGAGCTGTGGCTGGCGCGGCGCGAAGCGTGGGGGCGGGAAATCGAGGCGGTCGCGTTCGGTCACGCGCTGGGAGAGATGATGTTAGAGCCATTTGTCGGCCTGACCGGCAAGGCCTGGCTGATCGAAGTCGACGAGGCCTTTTTTGCGGCCCCGGCGCCGGTGCGGCTGCAGCGGCTGGACGAAGGTCTGGCGGCGGCGCTGGCGGAGCCGGCCGTGCTGACCGCCCCGCGCGAGCTGGCGCCGCTGCCCTTGCTGGGCGTGCCCGGCTGGTGGCCGGCCAATCGCGAGCCGGCCTTTTATGCCGATGCGGCCTATTTCCGGCCAAGCCGGCGCTGGCTGGGTCAGGCCGGCCGGGTGATCCTGCCCCCGCAACCGGCCGGGGATGGTTGAAAGACGCGCGAGGCCGGGCCGGTCGCGGCATGCATCAGCGGATGGGCCGCGCGGCGGAGCGATCGTGGGCGCGGCGCTGCGTCACTCCGCCTCGAAGCGCGCCTCGATCGCGTGGCACAGGGTTTCCAGCACCTTGATGCGGGCGTAGTACTTGTTGTTGGCCTCGACCAGGGTCCACGGCGCCAGCTGGGTGCTGGTACGGTCGATCATGTCGCAGACGGCGTGCTTGTAGTCGTCCCAGCGGTCGCGGTTGCGCCAGTCTTCCTCGGTGATCTTGTAGCGCTTGAAGCCGGTTTCCTCACGTTCCTTGAAGCGGCGCAGCTGTTCCTCGTTGGAAATGGCCAGCCAGAATTTCACCACGATGGTGCCGGCCGCATGCAGCTGGCGTTCGAATGCATTGATCTCGGAGTAGGCCCGCATCCAGTCGTATTCGCCGCTGAATCCCTCCACCCGTTCCACCAGCACCCGGCCATACCACGAGCGGTCGAATACCGTGACGTTCTGCAGCGGCGGCACGTGGTGCCAGAAGCGCCACAGCCACGGCATCGCCTTCTCCTCCGCCGTCGGCGCGGCAATCGGGATCACGCGGCTGCGGCGCGGATCGAGCACTTGGTTGACGCGACGGATCGCACCGCCCTTGCCGGCGGCGTCGTTGCCTTCGAATACCAGCACCAGCGAGTGCCGCTCGAACTTGGGGTGGCGGATCAGCCGGGCCAGCCGGGCCTGCAGCACGCTCAGGCGGTCGCGGTAGGTGGTCTTGTCCATCGGCTGGTCGAGCTTGAGGCGGTCGAGCAGCATCAGGCCGTCCAGGGGGGGCAGCAGCGGCGAGACTTCCAGTTGGCGGGCCGGGGGATGGCGCCGCTCGGTCTTGTCGAGCCGGCTGCGCAGCGCCTGGAGCAGCACGTTGGCGATGGTCAGTTCGCGGAAATTGTCATCCTCGCCTTCCACCAGCACCCACGGCGCTTCACCGGTGCCGGTCACGCGCAGCAGGCGTTCGGCCTGGGTGATGATCTCGTCGTAGTTCTTGTGGTTTTTCCAGTCGCGTTCGTTGACCCGCCAGCGGTTGGCCGGGTCTTTTTCCAGCTGTTTCAGCCGTTTTTTCTGCTTGTCGCGGGACAGGTGCAGCCAGATCTTGATGATGAGCGCGCCATCCGCCACCAGCTGCTTTTCCAGCGCCTGGACCTCGTCGATGCCGGCCAGGGCCTGCTTCTCGCTGATCGCCCGGTAGCTGCGGCCGAACAGCAGGTCGGAATACCAGGAGCCGTACAGCACGCCGATATGTCCCTTGGGCGGCAGGGCGTTCCAGTAGCGCCACAGCCACGGCCGGGCCGTACCTTCGTCGTTGATGTAGTCCTCGAGGTTGGTCTGGGCATTGATGCGCAGCAGGCGGGCATCGAGCCAGTTGCTGAACTGGCTGAGCGTTTCGCTGCGGCCGGCGCCGTCGATGCCGTTGACGAGGACAATGACCGGAAATTCGCCGCGTTCTTTCAGTTCGTACTGCGCGTCCAGCAGCGCGGTGCGCAGGGCCGGCGCCTGTTCCTGATAGGTCTGCTTGTCGATGGAGTGGCCGAGTTCTGCCGATTCGAACATGGTGTGTACCTGAATGCGTCGCGGCCGGGCGAGGCGGTGCCGGCGCGGGAAAAAGGGACGATCGCCGGCATTGCCGGGATGGCGATCGATGCATTGGACATTTTACACCGGCTGGAGGGGGATGCTGCCGGAGGTGGCCGGACGCCGGGCAAGAAAAAACCCGATGCCTAGGCATCGGGTTTTTGAATTTGGTTGCGGGGGCAGGATTTGAACCTACGACCTTCGGGTTATGAGCCCGACGAGCTACCAGACTGCTCCACCCCGCGTCAGAGGAGCGAACTATAGGGAGAAACGTTCCGCCTGTCAAGCGCCCGGCGTAACGGGGGCCGCGTTCAGGCGCTCCAGTCGACCCAGCCCAGCTTCCAGGTCGTCAGGATGACCAGGCCGAAGGCGATGCGATACCACGCGAACACGTTGAAGGTATGGCTGGCCACGAAACGGATCAGGCCGCGCACGGCGAAGAAGGCACTGATGAAGGCCGCAATGAAGCCGACCGCGAAGGTCGGCAGGTCGGCGGCGATGAAGTCGCCACGGTGCTTGAACACTTCGTAGAAGGTGGCGGCGAACATGATGGGGATGGCGAGGAAGAAGGAGAATTCCGTCGCCACCCTGCGGTCGAGGCCGAACAGCATGCCGCCGATGATGGTCGAGCCCGAGCGGCTGGTGCCGGGGATCAGCGAGAGAATCTGTGCCAGCCCGACCTTGAAGGCGTCGGCGAGCGTCATGTCGTCGACCGCGTGGACGCGGACGTGGTTGTCGCGCTTTTCCGCCCACAGGATCACCAGACCGCCGACGATCAGCGCCACGGCCACAGCGACCGGGTTGAACAGGTAATGCTTGATGTTCTTGATGAACAGCACCCCGACGATGGCGGCGGGCAGAAAGGCCACCAGCAGGTTGAGGGTGAATTTCTGCGCGCTGCGGTCGCTGGACAGGCCGGAAACGACCTTGCCGATGCGGGTACGGTATTCCCAGCACACCGCCAGAATCGCGCCCAGCTGGATCACGATCTCGAACACGTTGCCGATGCGGTCGTTGAAGTGGATCAGGTCGCCGACCACGATCAGGTGGCCGGTGGACGAAATGGGGAAAAACTCGGTCAAACCCTCGACGATCCCCATGAGCAGGGCCTTGGCGAGCAACAGCAAATCCACGACAAACCTCTTTCTTCTTGATCAGGCAATCAGGGCAGCCCGTGCTGCCCTGACGACGTATTTTTGGTGCTTACTTTTTCTTTTCAGCGCGGACCTTGGCGATCAGCTCGTCGACGGTCTGCAGCAGCTTGGCCGGCTCGGCGGCCACGGTGGCGTACTTGCCGCCGACCACCAGCGTAGGCGTGCCCTCGATGCGGTAGCTGCGGGTCATCTGGCTGGCGCGGGCGACGTCGCTGTTCACGCCGAAGGAGTTGTAGGTCTGCATGAACTTGCCCGTGTCAGCGCCCTGGCGACCCAGCCAGCCTTCCAGAATCTTCGGGTCGCGCAGGTCGATCTTGTCGCGCATCACCGCGTCGAAGGCGGGCCGGTGCAGCTTGGCTTCCTGACCGCTCAGGCGGATGGCGGCGGCCAGGCGGGCGAAGCCCTCCATGTTCTTGTCCCACACGATCTGCTGGCGGTGAAAGCTCACGTCCTTGGGCAGCTTGGCCTCCCAGGCGGTCAGGCTGCCTTCCAGCTTGTAGCAGTGGATGCAGCTGTAGGAGAAGAATTCGATGACCTCGACCTTTTTCGGGTCTGCCGCCGGCTGCGCCTGTGGCAGCACGGTGTAGTCAACGCCTTCCTTGATGGCGGCGAAAGCGCTCGCCGAAGCGAACATCATCAAGCTCAACAACCATTTTTTCATCTTGGATTTCCTTGGTGGAGTGTCGCAGGAGTCGGGTTCAGCCGTCGGCGCGGACCATGACTGGGCTGAGGCCTTCATTCTTGAGCAGGGCTTTGACGCGGTCGATGTCTTCCGGCTTGGAGTACGGCCCGACGCGAACCCGGTGCAGCAGTCCCTTGTCCGGCACGTTGATCGACGAGATGCTGGCTTCGATGCCGGTCAGCGCCAGCCGGGCCTTCAGGTTGTCGGCCTCGGTCTCGCTGGCGAACGCGCCGAGCTGGAAGAACATTTTTTTGCCGGCCTTGCTCTTGTCGTTGGCGGCGGGCTTGTCCACGTTCAGGGCCTCGCTCTTGCCGGCGAGGATCTGGTAGAAATCGTAATCGGGTTTTTCCGGTTCGGCCGGCTTGGCGGCCGGCGTGCTGCCGTGGCGCGGCGTATCGGGCGGCGGCAGGCTGACCGGACCTTCGGCGGGCGCGGGCGGTGCCGCGACGCTCACGTCCGGGGCGCTGCGCTGCGTGGTGCCAGGTTCCAGCGTCTCGGGGGTTGGCCGCGGGGCTTGTGCCACTTGTTCGCGCGGCTTGACCTTGTCGGCGAACGGACTGCTGGCGCGGTTGAGATAGAAGGCGATGGCGACCGCTACGCCCACGCCGATGATCAGTCCGATCAGAATGCCGGCGCCAATGCCGCCGCCACCCTTGCCGCTCGGGCGCGCAGGCTGGCGTGAGGGGGAGGAATTGCGGCTGCGGCCGGCATTTTTGTAATCGCGGGTGGCCATGGGGTCTGCTGGTGCTTTCGGGGGAGGCGTCTGGTGGAGACGGATTATAGCGAGGCTTGACCGCGCGGTTGATTCCATCTGTACGGAAAACAGGGCGATCGCGCAGGGAAAGTGCGATGAAATGCCGGTCGCATGACGGGCCTAGAGCGGGCGGCGGTATTGCACGGCTTCGGCGACATGCACCGCCGCGATGCAGTCGGCGTTGTCCAGGTCGGCGATGGTGCGTGCGACCCGGAGAATGCGGTGATAGGCACGGGCCGACAGGCGCAGCTTGTCGATGGCGTGGGTGAGCAGTTTGGCGGCCGCGTCGTCCGGGCGGGTACATTGTTCGAGCGCCATGCCCTGCAATGAGGCATTGGGGCCTGCCTGGCGTGCTTGCTGGCGCTGGCAGGCCTGTTCGACACGGGTTCGCACGCTGGCGCTGGATTCCCCCGCCGCGGCATGTTGCAACTCGTCTGCTGCCAGGGCGGGTACCTCCACCAGCATGTCGATGCGATCGAGAAAGGGGCCGGATAGCTTGCCGCGGTAGCGGCTGACCTGATCCGGGCTGCAGCTGCAGCGGCCGGACGGGTGGCCGTGATAGCCGCACGGGCACGGGTTCATTGCGGCGACGAGCTGGAAGCGGGCGGGGAATTCGGCCTGTCGCGCCGCGCGGGAAATATGGATGCTGCCGCTCTCCAGCGGCTCGCGCAGGGTTTCCAGTACCTTGCGGTCGAACTCGGGGAGCTCGTCGAGAAACAGCACACCGTGGTGGGCGAGGCTGATTTCACCCGGGCGCGGGTCTGACCCGCCGCCGACCAGCGCCACGGCGGAGGCGGAATGGTGGGGCGAGCGGTAGGGCCTGAGTCCGAACTGTTCCGCCGCGAAGCCCTGCGGCCGTAGCGAGTGCACCGCAGCCGACTCCAAGGCTTCGGCGGGTGTCATCGGCGGCAAGATGCCGGGCAGGCGGCTGGCCAGCATCGACTTACCGGTGCCGGGCGGACCGAACAGCAGGAGGGAATGCCGTCCTGCCGCGGCGATTTCCAGCGCCCGGCGGGCGCTTTGCTGGCCTTTCACATCGGCGAGGTCGGGAAGGGGCGGCGCGAGGTCGCGGGCGGGTGCCGGGGCGACGAAGGGCGGGAGCGTGGCGCGGCCATCAAGGTGGGCGCAGGCTTCGAGCAGGGAAGCGGCCGCCAGTATGGCGATGCCGTCGCCGGCCAGCGCCGCCTCCGCCGCGCTGGCGGCGGGCAGCAGGAAATGGCGCCCGCTGCGGGCAGCGGCGCAGGCCATCGCTAGCGCGCCGCGCACCGGACGCAACTGGCCGGTCAGGCCGAGCTCGCCGGCAAACTCGTACTGATCCAGCGCGGTGGCCGGAATCTGGCCGCTGGCGGCCAGGATGCCCAGTGCAATCGGCAGATCGAAACGGCCGGAATCCTTGGGCAGGTCGGCGGGTGCGAGATTGATGGTGATCCGGCGGGCCGGCAGTTCGAAGCCGGAGGTTTGCAGGGCGGCGCGGACGCGGTCGCGCGCTTCCTTGACCTCGGTATCGGGCAAGCCCACCAGCGTGAGCGAGGGTAGGCCGTTGGCGAGGTGTACCTCGACCATGACTTCGGGGGCAGCCACGCCGGCGAGTGCCCGGCTGCGGACGACGGCAACGCTCACGGGCGGCGCCGGGTCAGGACAGGCCCTGGCTGGCCTGGCCTTCTTCCGTCTGTGCCGCGGCTTCGGCGGTTTCGGCCGGGAACACGCTGGCTTCCAGTCTGGCAAGACGGGCTTCCAGCTCGTTCAGCTTCTCGCGGGTGCGGGCCAGCACTTCCTGCTGGACGTCGAATTCCTCGCGCGTGACCAGATCCATGCGGGTGAAGGCCGCGCCCATCATCGAACGGACATTCTTCTCCAGATCCTTGGCCGGGCTGGCGGCGATGGTTTCGCTGATTTTGTTCGACAGTTCGTCGAAAAGCTTCTGGCTGAGCATGGCGGAGACTCCTCGGGTTGACGACTCGCAGTGTAGCAAAAAAGCGGGTGGAGCCTGGGTTGCACTGTTTTGGTGCGTATTGTGATGGCGTTCGGCTTGGGTACGAGTATGATTTTGGCATGTTGGCTTTGAAAATGGGGGCCGAGTCTGCCCGCCGCAGACTGGTGCGAGGCTGTCCAGCCGGCATTCGGGCCGGCATGACACGGGGTTGGCACGGAATCTGCTGGACCCACTTCGGTAACTCTTGGCGCGGCGTTGTCGCCCGTCTTCGTAAATCCGTAACGACAAGGAGCTGGTATGAAACTGGTATCCGCCATCATCAAGCCGTTCAAGCTGGACGAAGTGCGAGAGGCACTGTCGGCCATCGGCGTGCAGGGCGTGACCGTGACCGAGGTCAAGGGCTTCGGCCGGCAAAAGGGCCACACCGAGCTGTATCGCGGTGCCGAGTACGTGGTCGATTTTCTGCCCAAGGTGAAGATCGAGATCGCGATCAAGGACGAGTTGCTCGACCAAGTGATCGAGGCGATCGAGAAGTCCGCCCAGACCGGCAAGATCGGCGACGGCAAGATTTTCGTGTTCGAGCTTGAACAGGTTGTGCGCATTCGCACCGGTGAAACCGGCGCCGACGCGGTTTGAACCGCCCTGACGGAGAAACATTCATGAAAAAAACGCTCAGTCTCCTGCTGGTCGCCGGGGCGATGACGCTGGCGACCCCAGTATTCGCCGAGGAAATGCCCGCGACGCCCGCCGCCACGGCCAGCGCCGACGCGCCGGCTGCTGCACCGGTGGCGATTCCCGCTGAGGCGGCCAAGCCCGCCGCCGCGCCGGCCGAAGCGCCGGTGGGGCCCTATATGGCGGCTGCCTCCACCATCAACGCGGGCGATACCGCGTGGATGCTGGTGTCGACCGCCTTGGTGCTGTTCATGACCATTCCGGGCCTGGCGCTGTTTTACGGCGGCATGGTGCGCAAGAAGAACGTGCTGTCCACCTTGATGCAGAGCTTCGCTATCACTGGATTGATGACGGTGCTGTGGACCGTCATCGGCTACAGCCTGGCGCTGACGCCGGGCAACAGCCTGATCGGCGGTCTGGACCGGGTCTTCCTCAATGGTCTGAGCTATTTCAAGGAAGCCGGTCAGTTGTCGGTGCACTCGCTGGCGGCCACGATTCCGGAATCGGTGTTCATGATGTTCCAGATGACCTTCGCGATCATCACGCCGGCCCTGATCACCGGTGCCTTTGCCGAACGGATGAAGTTCTCGTCCATGATGGTGTTCATGGCGCTGTGGTCGTTGCTGGTGTACGTGCCGGTCGCCCACTGGGTGTGGGAGCCGGGCGGCTGGCTGGCCGGCATGGGCGTGCTCGACTTCGCCGGCGGAACCGTGGTTCACATCAACGCCGGTGTCGCGGGTCTGGTTTGCGCGCTGGTGCTGGGCAAGCGTCTGGGCTACGGCAAGGAGGCCATGGCGCCGCACAACCTGGTGCTGACCATCATCGGCGCCTCGATGCTGTGGGTGGGCTGGTTCGGCTTCAACGCCGGCTCGGCGGCCGCGGCTGACGGCCGCGCCGGGATGGCGATGTTGACCACCCAGGTGGCCACCGGCATGGCTGCGCTGGCCTGGCTGCTGGCCGAATGGCTGACCAAGAAGAAGCCGTCGGCGCTGGGGATTGCTTCGGGGGCCGTTGCCGGTCTGGTCGCCATCACTCCGGCGGCCGGTTTCGTCGATGCGCAAGGCGCGCTGATCATCGGCCTGGTTTCCGGCGTGGTGTGTTTCTGGGGCGCGACCACCCTCAAGCATGCGCTCGGCTATGACGACTCCCTCGATGCCTTCGGTGTCCATGGCGTGGGCGGCATCGTCGGTGCGCTGCTGACCGGTGTGTTGGCGGTGAAGGATATCGGCGGCGTGGAAGGCAGTCTGGTGGCGCAGGCCATCGGCGTGGGCGTGACCATCGTCTACTGCGGGGCGATCACGTTCATCCTGCTCAAGCTGATCGACATGGTCATGGGTCTGCGTGTGACGCCCGAAGAAGAGCGCGAAGGTCTGGACGTGGTGCTGCACGGCGAACGCGTCGAGTAAATCCGGCTGCCGGCTGTTGTCAGGAAAGCCGGGGGAATTCCCCCGGCTTTTTTCATGCGGATCGCCAGGCCAAAAAAATGCCCCGTCCGGTTGGGGCGGGGCATCTGGTTTGGAGCGGGTCGGCCTATTTGACGATCTTGAGGTTGGGGCGGCCGCCACTGGAGCGGGATCCCGAAGGCGGCTCGTCATCGCCGCCATCCTGCTTGTCGACGGCCTTGAGCTGGGCGCGGCCGGTGTGGTCGGCCTCGCCGGCCGGCGCGTTCATCGGTTCCAGTTCGAAGCCCATGCCCTCGCCGGTTTCGCGGGCGAACAGGGACA
>JASLDQ010000123.1 GCA_030151505.1 Chromobacteriaceae bacterium | reverse complement strand
CTGTGTGCGGTTTACGGTTTTGACGAAGATGCCTGGATCAAGTGCAAAATAATTTAATACCGGGCGGCGTAATACGACGGGTTCGGCATGTGAGCCGCCGTCCGGATTTGCCGGCACGGCCGCCCGGTCGTGGTTTTGATGCCGGCTTGCGCCGGGGAAAACGGAATATGGAAGAGTGTAAATCAATCGAGAACGTGCGCAGCCACATCGACCGTATCGATCGCCAGATCGTCGCCTTGCTGGCGGAACGAGGTGGTATGTAAAACAGGCGGCGCGCTTCAAGAAAACGACCGATGACGTCAAGGCGCCGCAGCGGGTCGAACAGGTCATTGCCAAGGTGACGGCATTGGCAAGGGAGTTAGGCGCGGATGCATCGGTGGCGGAGCAGGTTTATCGGGCAATGATTGCGGGGTTTATCAGCGCGGAACTGACCGAACATGCTGCCCTTGGTGCGACCGAGCACATGGGCTGATGCAGTGGCGGCAAGGCTGCGTCAGATAGCTCGCTGCCTTGCATGTCATCTTCACATCCCTTCCACTTCATCTGACGTGCGCCTGATGCCGCCAAAAAACCCGGCCGGAGTCGTCGGCCCCGGGACGGCGTGATTGCGGGGCTCAAGCAAGCCGGGGGCAGCGGCAGTCTGCTGACCTTACACCTGCAGCACATCCAGCAGTTCCCCTTCGATCTGCAGCGAGGTCTTGCTGTTGTTCAATGCGCGGCCCGACAAGAGGAAAGAGTCTTCCACCCGGCTGCCCAACGTCATGATCTTGGCGCCGTGGACGCTGACTTGATGGCGCGACAGCACCTGGGCGATGCGGGCCAGCAGGCCGGGGCGGTCGCCTGCCACGATGGATAGCACGAAGAAGCTGTCGCGCTCGTCCGGGTGGATACTGACCTGCGGCGTGATGGGGAAATACTTGAGATGGCGGTCGATGCGGCCGCTGCTGGGCGCCGGAATCGGTCCCTGCCGCTTCAGTTCCGCCGCCAGCTCGAACTCGATGAAGTTGATCATGTCCCGGTATTCGTCGTCCGGGCTTTCCGGGATGAAGATCTGGAACGTGTCGAGCGCATAGCCGTGACGGGTGGTGTAGATCTTGGCGTCGGCGATGCTGTAGGCGGTGCGGTCGAAGAAGCTGCAGATGCGGCTGAACAGGTCGGGCTGGTCGCGGGTGTAGACCAGTACCTTCACACCTTCGCGGCTCTTGGAAAGCCGCGCCTTGACGATGGGCTCTTCCGAGTCGACGAAGCGGTTAAGCACGCGAACATGCCAGGCGATGTCGCGCGTTTCGTGGCGCATGAAATACACCTGATCCAGATGCTTCCACAGCCTGTCTTCGGCTTCCTCGGGCACGGCGGCAAAGCGCAGCAGGGCACGGGCTTCGCTCTTGCGCTCCTCGATGGCGGACTGGCGGTCGGTGACGCCGTCGCGCTGAAGCTCGCGCAGGGTGGCGTGGAACAAATCTTCCAGCAGCTTGGCCTTCCACGCATTCCAGACCTTGGGGCTGGTGCCGCGGATGTCGGCCACGGTGAGCAGGTAGAGCGCGGTCAGGCGACGTGGCGTGCCAACCTGCCCGGCAAAGCGGGCCACCACTTCCGGGTCGTAGATGTCTTCCTTTTGCGCGATGGCCGACATGGTCAGATGCTCGCGCACCAGCCACACCACCAGTTCCACATCATCGTGCGGCAGGCCGTGCTGCTGGCAGAACACGCGGGCATCGGCGGTGCCGAGCGCGGAATGGTCGCCGCCGCGTCCCTTGGCGATGTCGTGGAACAGGCCGGCCAGATACAGCAGTTCGGGTTGCTCGAAGTCGGCGATCAGCCGGCTCATCAGTGGGTATTCGTGGGTGAAGGCCGGCGTGGCGAATCGGCGCAGGTTGCGCACCACCATCAGGATGTGTTCGTCGACGGTGTAGACGTGGAACAGGTCATGCTGCATCTGGCCGACGATGCGGCCGAAGGCGGGGATGTAGCGGCCGAGAATGCCGTACAGGTTCATCCGCCGCAGTGCGCGGGTCACCCCGGCGGGTTCGCGCAGCAATTCGAGAAAACGCGCGCGGTTGACCGGGTCGCGCCGGAACTTGCCGTTGATGCGGCCGCGGGCATGCCACAGCGCGCGCAGCGTGCGCGGCGCGAGTCCCTGCAGCTCCGGGTGGCGGGCCAGCAGCAGGAAGGCTTCGAAGATCGCCTGCGGGTTGCGCTCGAACTCGCCCATGTCGCGCAGGGCCAGCATGTCGTTGACCGATTTGAAGCGTTCATTGATGACGCGGTTGATGTAGGGCGCCTGCGAGTAAAGCCGGGTACGGAAGTTGGGCAGCAGGATGCCGTTGAGCTGGATGATGGTGCGGGCGGCGCGGAAGTAGAGCTGCATCAGCTGTTCGCTGGCGCGCTTCTCCTGCGTGTCGGCCAGCCCCCACTGCAATGCGACCTGCTGCTGCAGGTCGAAGATCAGCCGGTCTTCCCGGCGTCTGGCGATCAGGTGCAGGTCGGTACGCAGGCGGGCGAGCTGGCGCTCGGCGTGGTGGATCAGCCGGCTCTCGGCGCGGGTGAGGATGCCGCGCTCGACCAGCGCCCCCCAGTTGTCGCCCAGGCCCAGCGCCCGGCCGATCCACAGAATCGTCTGCAGGTCGCGCAGGCCGCCAGGGCTTTCCTTGATGTTGGGTTCGAGGTTGTTGGCCACGCCGAGGGATTTATTGTGGCGCTGCTGTTGTTCCAGCACCTTGGCCTCGAAAAACGCCGCCGGATCGCGGTGGCGTTCGAGCGTGGCGTTGAGGCGGTCATACAGTCCGGCCGGGCCTGCGAGCAGGCGGTTTTCCAACAAGGTGGTTTCAACCGTGATGTCCTGCGCGGCTTCCTGAAGGCAGTCGTCCACGGTGCGCACGCTGTGGCCGACCTCCATGCCGATGTCCCAGAACGCGCTGATGAGGCCCTGGATGCGTTCGGCCAGTTCGGTGTCCTCGCTGCCGTCGGATGGCGGATCGGGCAGCAGGATCAGCAGGTCGATGTCGGAGCAAGGATATTGCTCTTCCCGGCCA
>JASLDQ010000090.1 GCA_030151505.1 Chromobacteriaceae bacterium | reverse complement strand
GAGGCGTGAGGCGTGAGGCGTGAGGCGTGAGGCGTGAGGCGTGA
Organism: Chromobacteriaceae bacterium; assembly: GCA_030151505.1. Taxonomy (GTDB): domain Bacteria; phylum Pseudomonadota; class Gammaproteobacteria; order Burkholderiales; family Aquaspirillaceae; genus JASLDQ01. Next base: position 8,562 of record JASLDQ010000090.1, on the reverse strand, counting down.
GGCGTGAGGCGTGAGGCGTGAGGCGTGAGGCGTGAGGCGTGAGGCGTGAGGCGTGAGGCGGCGAGAGTATCGGGGCGGCTGCCGGTGAAGGCGAGCGTTTTCTTGCCGGTGGGCGCACTGTCTGCCGGTGGGTGTGGTGCACACCCGGCCTTCATCGGCCTGCGCCGGACATGGCTTCGCGGGCACCACCACCGGCTTGGCAGCTACGCCGGATCCAGCACACCATCGCCAGCGCCCGAAGAAGGTCGTGGCAGGCGGCCGGGTAACGTGGGCGGCGCGGCATGCCGGAAGCTCGGCAGCAATCAGCATAGACAGCTTGCTTGCCACCAGTTTTGACGCCACAAGAGAAACAGGCCACCGTCAGGGCGGGTTCCACTCAAGGCCACCCGCAACCGACAGACGACAACTCCCCGCCCATTCGGGGTGGCCCGTCCCCCTTCTCGTCCGCCGTTCAGCGCACCGGCATTCCCGCCAGCCGGCCGAGCTTGCAGTAGTAGATCGCCGCACCGAAGAACACCGTCGTCAGCAGGATCTCGCCACCGGCCAGTCCGCGCGACAAGGGCACGGCATCCGACCAGGCCCGCATGACGCCTTCGCCGAAGTACATCAGGATGAACATGCTCGACCACTGGTAGGTGTAGATGCGGCCGCGCAGGATGCCAAACAGCGGCACCAGCAGCAGCACGGCCTTGAGCACCAGCAGGCTGCCGCCGGGGCGCAGCGGCGCCAGCCACAGCTCCCACGCGAGACAGAGAAAAATCAGCGCGATCAGGCTGGCGATGGCGGTGTAGTGCAGGGAGCGGATCACGTTTCGGTTTCGGTTTGTTCGATGTTCTTCGGTTTGACCAGCCAGGCTGACAGCACGATGCCGAGCTCGTACAGCAGCCACAGCGGCACGGCCAGCATGATCTGGCTCAGCACGTCCGGCGGGGTGACGACGGCGGCGACGACGAAGGCGCCGACGATCACGTAGGGACGCGCCTCCTTCAGCTTCGCCACCGTCAGCACGCCGAAGCGCACCAGCAGCACCACGATCACCGGCACTTCGAAGGTCACGCCGAAGGCCAGGAACATGCCGAGCACGAAGCTGAGATATTTGTCGATGTCGGTCATCATCGCCACGCCCTGCGGCGTCACCGCGTTCATGAAGCCGAACACCACCGGGAACACGAAGAAGTAGGCGAAGCTCATGCCGAGCAGGAACAGCAGGATGGACGACACCATCACCGGCAGGATCAGCCGCTTTTCATGGCTGTAGAGCCCCGGGGCGATGAAGGCCCAGATCTGGTACAGCGTGTTGGGCAGGGCCAGTACGAACGCCACCATCATCGTCACTTTGAGCGGCACGAAGAAAGGGGTGGTCACGTCGGTGGCGATCATGTTCGTGCCGGCCGGCAGCACCTCCATCATCGGCTTGGCCAGAAGATGGTAGATGTCGCCGGACCAGTGGAACAGGGCGAGGAACATGACGAGCAGCCCGACCAGCGCGCGCACCAGACGGGTACGCAGCTCGATCAGGTGCGCGAGCAGCGGTTGTTCGACTTGTTCGCTCATGCGGATTCTGCAGGTTTGGCCGCGGCGGCGGCCGGTTGGGGGACAGGCGGGTGGGTGTCGGCAAAGAGGTCGAGCTGGCTGTCGTCCACCTGCACGTCGTCGGGTCGGACATCGGCCAGCGGGTCAGCCACGGCGGCATGCGCCTCCTGCACCACGGCCGCAGCCGGTTCGACTGCGGCACGGGCCTCGCCGATCGCGGCGGCGGCTTCGTCTCCAGCCGACCGGATCGCGTTTTCGGCCTCGCTCGCCTCTTTCTGGATGGTGTTGCGCAACGATTCGGCCGCGCTCGTCACCTCGCCACCGAGCTGGCGCAGTTCCGCCATGCTGGTTTCACGCTGGATCTCGGACTTCACGTCGTTGACGTAGCGCTGCAGGCGGCCGACCAGCGCCCCGGCCGTGCGCGCGACCTTGGGCAGCTTTTCCGGGCCGATCACCACCAGCGCCACGATGCCGATGATGGCAAGTTCGCCGAAACTGATATCGAACACGGTTTATTTCTTGTCCGCGCCGTTGTCGATGATGCGGCCGCCCTCTTCCTTCTTGGCGGCATCCTCTTCGCCCTTCATGCCTTCCTTGAAGCCGCGCACCGCGCCGCCCAGATCCTGGCCGACGTTTTTCAGTTTCTTGGTGCCGAAGATCAGCACCACGACGACCAATACGATCAACCAGTGCCAAATGCTGAAAGAACCCATCTTAATCCTCGCTGTTTCCGGCCGCCGCCCGGGTCTGCCGGGCCGGCGCGGAAAGGTATCGGTGTAAAAAAGCCGCCGCGGATTTTACGCGGGTTGGCCGTACACATGAATGTGCAGGTGGAAAACTTCCTGCCCGCCGGCCCGCCCGGTATTGATGGCGGTCTTGAAGCCGGCCGTCAGGCCGTGCATTTTCGCCAGTTCCGGGATTTTGGCCATCATGTAGCCCAAGAGTTCAGCATCGTCCATCGTCACCTCCAGCATCGAGTCGATGTGGTGGCGCGGGATGATCAGGAGATGCACCGGTGCCTTGGGGTGGATGTCGTGGAATACCACGATCCGGTCGTCTTGGTAGGCCAGCTTGGCCGGGATGTCGCCGGTGGCGATCTTGCAGAACAGGCAGTCGGTCATGGAACAGTCCGCTTCAGGATTGGGGGCGCGAGGCTTTCTCGTCGTGGCCGGAAATGCCTTCGCGGCGCTTGAGTTCAGCCAGCACGTCTTCGGGACGCAGGCCGTGGTGGGCCAGCAGCACCATGGAATGGAACCACAGGTCGGCCATCTCGCGCACGAGGTGCAGGCGGTCGCCGTCCTTGGATGCCATCAGCACTTCGGCGGCTTCTTCGGCCACTTTTTTCAGGATCGCGTCCTGGCCCTTGTGGAACAGGCTGGCGACATAGGACGAGGCCGGCGCGGCGCTTTTGCGCGCTTCCAGGGTGTCGGCGATGCTGTACAGGACTTCAGCGTGGATCATGGCAGGCTCGCTTCATCAAGGAGTGGTTCGGGAAACATCGACACCGCCGGCCACGGCCGGCGGCGGGTTGGATCAGTGGGCGTGCGGCTCGGCGTAGATGGCGGCCGGGTCCTTCTTGACCGGATCGGTCACGTGCCAGCCGCCGTGTTCGAGCTTGCGGTAGAAGCACGACTGGCGGCCGGTATGGCAGGCGATACCGCCGACCTGTTCGATCGTCAGCAGCACCGCGTCACCGTCGCAGTCGAGGCGGATTTCGCTGACGCGCTGGGTATGGCCCGACTCCTCGCCCTTCTGCCACAGCTTCTGCCGCGAGCGGCTGAAGTAGTGGGCAATGTGGGTATCGGCGGTCAGTTCCAGCGCCTCGCGGTTCATCCACGCCACCATCAGGATGCGGCCCGAGTCCTTGTCCTGCGCGATGGCAGTGACAAGTCCCTTGTCGTCCCAGTGCACCAGGTCCAGCCAGTCCTGCGGATGCATATTGCTCACAGTCTCACCTCGATTCCCTGTTGTCTCATCAGTTCCTTGGCTTCGCGCACGGTATGGTCGCCAAAGTGGAAAATGCTGGCGGCCAGTACCGCGTCGGCGTGGCCTTCCTTCACCCCGTCGGCCAGATGCTGCAGATTGCCGACGCCGCCGGAGGCGATCACCGGAATGTCCACCGCATCCGACACCGCGCGGGTCAGCGGCAGGTTGAAGCCGATGCGGGTGCCGTCGCGGTCCATCGACGTTAACAGAATTTCGCCGGCGCCGAGCGCCTGCATTTTCAGCGCCCATTCCACCGCGTCGAGCCCGGTCGGGTTGCGGCCGCCGTGGGTGAACACTTCCCAGCGGTCGTTTTCCGGCGTGACCGCCTTGGCGTCGATCGCCACCACGATGGCCTGCGAGCCGAACTTGGCGGCGCAGTCGGCCACCAGCTGCGGATTGGTGACCGCCGAGGTGTTGATGCTGACCTTGTCGGCACCGGCGTTGAGCAGGCGGCGCACGTCGTCCACGCGGCGCACCCCGCCGCCGACGGTCAGCGGAATGAAGACCTGGTCGGCCACCGCCTCGATCACGTGCAGGATCAGGTCGCGGTCGTCGCTGGAGGCGGTGATGTCGAGAAAGGTCAGCTCGTCGGCGCCCTGCTCGTCGTAGCGGCGGGCAATCTCGACCGGATCGCCGGCGTCGCGCAGTTCGACGAAATTGACGCCCTTGACCACGCGGCCGGCGGTGACGTCGAGACAGGGAATGATGCGTTTTGCGAGCATGGGATACCGTGAAGGAGGATTCGCCGCCGGGACGGCTCAAGTGAAGCGCGGGATGCGGACGGCCAGCGCCCTTACCCCGGCGCGCTTCACGCTTCGGACAGTTCGTCCGCCAGGTCCTGCGCCGCCTTGAAGTTGATCGTGCCTTCATAGATGGCGCGACCGGTGATGGCGCCTTCGATGCCTTCGCGCTCGACCGCGCACAGGGAGCGCACGTCGTCGAGGTCGGTCAGGCCGCCCGAGGCGATGACCGGGATGGTCAGCGCCTGCGCCAGCTTGACCGTGGCGTCGATGTTCACGCCGGACAGCATGCCGTCGCGGCCGATGTCGGTGTAGATCACCGACACCGCGCCGTAGTCCTGGAAGCGGCGGGCGAGGTCGATGACGTTGTGGTTGGTGATCTTGGCCCAGCCGTCGATGGCGACCATGCCGTCCTTGGCGTCCAGGCCGATGATGACCTTGCCGGGGAAGGCGTCGCAGGCGTCGCGCAGGAAGCCCGGCGTCTTGACCGCGGCCGAGCCGATGATCACGTATTCGAGACCGAGGTCGAGATAGGCGTCAATGGTGTCGAGGTCGCGGATGCCGCCACCCAGTTGCACCGGCATGTCGCCGGACACCTCGGCGAGGATGTCCTTGATGACGGCCAGGTTCTTCGGCTTGCCGGCGAAGGCACCGTTGAGGTCGACCAGATGCAGGCGGCGCGCGCCCTGGTCGCGCCAGTGGCGGGCGACTTCGACCGGATTGTCGGAGAACACGGTGGCGTCGTCCATGGCGCCTTGGCGCAGGCGGACGCACTGGCCGTCCTTGAGATCGATGGCGGGAATGAGCAGCATGGTTATCGAGTGGCGGTTGGTTGAACCCAGTTATCAAATTTGCAGTCGGGACTCGCGGGAATCTTCGCGTTGTCACTCAACAGCACGGTGCGCGCGGCGGACGGGGACTTGCCCAGCACCGCCACATACAAGGTGTATGGCGTGCCCAGCACGCCGCCTTTCCAGGAAATCCTGACGATGGCCGAACGGTCCGCATCAAGGCGGTGCGAACCGCCCCACGGCGTCTGCGTCACCTGCGCATCGACGAAAGTCCCGGAGGGATGGTAGCAGTCCAGTACCGCGCGTGCAGCCTGTTCCAGCTTGGCGCCCTCTGGCGGACTGGCTGCATTTTGCCGGATTTCGTCCTGCGAGGGCAGGCTGGCGACAAAGGCCAGCACCGCAGCGGCGGCAGGGCTCATGGCTACGGGCGGCCGTCCCAGCCGATGAAATTGGCCAGCAGCTTCAGGCCGGCGTCGCCGCTCTTCTCCGGGTGGAACTGGGTGGCGAACACGTTGTCGCGGCCGATGACGGCCGAGAACGGGAACGGATATTCTGCGTAACCGAGGCTCAGCGCCGGGTCGGCCGGCGTCATGTAGTAGCTGTGGACGAAATAGAAGCGCGACCCGTCAGCCACGCCGTCAAACAGCGGGTGGCGGCGGGTCTGCCATACCTCGTTCCAGCCCATGTGCGGCACCTTGAGCTTCTGCCCCTGGCTGTCGCGCATCTTGTCGGCCGGAAAGCGCTTGACCTCGCCGGCGTAGAAGCCCAGCGCCGGCGTGTTGCCCTCCTCGCTGTGGTCGAGCAGCAGCTGCGCCCCGACGCACACACCGAAGAACGGCCGGGTCCTGGCGGCGTCCAGCACCGCCTGTTTCAGGCCCGAGTCGGTCAGCTGCTGCATGCAGTCGCGCATCGCGCCCTGGCCGGGAAAGACCACCTTGTCGGCGGCCGACACCACGGAGGGCGCGTCGGTCAGCACGATGCGGGCGCGGTCGCCGGCGACATGTTCCAGCGCCTTGACCACCGAGCGCAGGTTGCCCATGCCGTAGTCGACCACGGCGATGACGGGTTGGGTGCTCATGCGGTCAGCGTCCCCTTGGTGGACGGCGTCACGCCGGCCATGCGTTCGTCGAATTCCACCGCCATGCGCAGCGCGCGGCCGAAGGCCTTGAACACGGTCTCGGCCTGGTGATGGCTGTTGATGCCGCGCAGGTTGTCGATGTGCAGCGTCACCATCGAGTGGTTGACGAAGCCGTGGAAGAACTCGCTGAACAGGTCGACGTCGAAGCCGCCGATGGCCGCGCGGGTGAACTCGATGTTGTAGACCAGCCCCGGCCGGCCGGAGAGATCGATCACCACCCGGCTCAGCGCCTCGTCCAGCGGCACGTAGGCGTGGCCGTAGCGGCGGATGCCCTTCTTGTCGCCGACGGCCTTGGCAAAAGCCTGGCCCATCGTGATGCCGAGGTCTTCCACCGTGTGGTGGGCGTCGATGTGTAGGTCGCCGTTGGCGACGATGTCGAGGTCGATCAGGCCGTGGCGGGCGATCTGGTCGAGCATGTGGTCGAGGAAGGGTACGCCGGTGTCGAAACGGGTCTTGCCGGTGCCATCGAGGTTGATCGACACCGTGATCTGGGTTTCCAGCGTGTTGCGGCTGACGGTAGCCTGGCGCATGACGGGCCTCAATTCAGAATGGTTTGCAGGGCGGCGAGCACCGCGTCGTTCTCGTCGCGGCTGCCGACGGTGAAGCGCAGGCAGTTGTCGAGCAGCGGGTGGCTGCCGTGCAGGTTTTTGATCAGGATGCCGGCCATTTTAAGCGCAGCGAACACCGCCGGGGCATCCTTGACCCGCGCGGTGATGAAATTGGCCTCGCTCGGGAACGCGACCACGCCCGGCAGCACCGCCAGCCGCGCCATCAGCCGCCCGCGCTCCAGCCGCAGTTCGGCCGCCTGCGCACTGAACACGTCGAGGTGTTCCAGCGCGAAGGACGCGGCGGTCTGGGTCAGCACGTTGACGTTGTACGGCGGGCGCACCTTCTCGAACTCGTCGATCCACGCGGCCGGCCCGGCGGCGAAGCCTAGGCGGATGCCGGCCAGCCCGAGCTTGGACAGCGTGCGCATCACCACCAGATTGGGCCAGCGACCCACGTCGGACAGGAAGCTGTCGTCGGTGAAGGGACCATAGGCTTCGTCCACCACCACCAGCCCCGGCGCGGTCTCGATGATTTCGATGACCTCGTCGCGGCCGTAGCGCGGACCGGTCGGATTGTTCGGATAGGCGATGAAGGTGACGGCCGGGCGGTGCGCGGCAATGGCCGCGCGCATCGCCGGCATGTCCAGCGTGAAATCGGCGCGCAGCGGCACGCCGACGTAGTCGAGCCGGCTGAAGCGCGCGTTCATCCGGTACATCACGAAAGTCGGCTCGGCGGCCAGCATCACCGCGCCCGGCATCGCCAGGGCCTGGGCGATCAGGGTGATGATCTCGTCCGAACCGTTGCCGAGCAGGACATGCGCCTCGGCGGGAATGCCGAAAGCCTGCGCCAGCTGCGCCTTGAGGCCGCCGCCGGCCGGGTCCGGGTAGCGGTTGAGCGCAACCTGCGCCAGCCGCCCGGCCAGCTCGGCGCGCAGGGCATCCGGCAGCGAATAGGGATTTTCCATCGCGTCGAGCTTGATCAGCCCGCGCGCGTCGGCCACGTGATAGGCCGACAGTGCGGCGATTTCCGGCCGCACATAGGGATTGCAAGGCATGGCTCAGTCTTTCAGGCGGTATTCGGCCGAACGGGCGTGCGCGGTCAGGCCTTCGCCGTGCGCCAGCGGCGAGGCAATACGGCCCAGCGTCTGCGCGCCGGCTTCGGACACGAAGATCAGGCTGGAGCGCTTCTGGAAGTCGTACACGCCCAGCGGCGAGGCGAAGCGGGCGGTGCGCGAGGTCGGCAGCACGTGGTTGGGGCCGGCGCAGTAGTCGCCCAGCGACTCGGAGGCAAAACGGCCCATGAAGATCGCGCCGGCGTGCCTGAGCTTGGGCAGCAGCGCGTAGGGGTCGGCCACCGAGACTTCGAGGTGTTCCGGCGCGATGTAGTTCGAAATGGCGCAGGCTTCGTCCAGGTCGCGCACGTGGATCAGCGCGCCGCGGTTCTGCAGTGAAGCCTCGATGATGTCGCGGCGCGGCATGGTCGGCAGCAGTCTGGCGATGCTGGCCTCGACCTGCTTGAGGTAGCCGGCGTCCGGACACAGCAGGATGGCCTGGGCAATCTCGTCGTGCTCGGCCTGGCTGAACAGGTCCATCGCGATCCAGTCCGGATCGGTCTGGCCGTCGCAGATCACCAGGATCTCCGATGGTCCGGCCACCATGTCGATGCCGACCACGCCGAACACGCGGCGCTTGGCGGCAGCGACGTAGGCATTGCCCGGTCCGGTAATCTTGTCGACCGCCGGGATGGTGGCGGTGCCGTAGGCGAGCGCCGCCACGGCCTGCGCGCCGCCGACGGTGAAGGCACGGTCGACGCCGGCCAGGTAGGC
>JASLDQ010000058.1 GCA_030151505.1 Chromobacteriaceae bacterium | reverse complement strand
GCACCCGCCGCAACTCGACCAAGGGAGGCAGGGCGAAGCCGAACAGCAGCGTCGCCCCGACCAGCGGCGCCACCAGCCACGGCAGCCAGCCGGCCGCAGGCAGTGCGTCGCCGGTCAGCGAGGACAGCCGTGCCGCGAGGCCTTCCTGTACGCCGCCGCCCACCAGAAGCCCCAAGCCGCCGGCCAGCAGCGCTACTAGCGCCAGCTGCACGATGAACAGGGTCAGCAGCTCGGCCTGGGTCGCGCCCAGCGTGCGCAGCGTCGCGGCGGTCTGCCAGTGGCGGCCGAGCCAGCGCCGGCAGGCCAGCGACACGGCGGCGGCGGCCAGAAACACCGCCAGCAGCGCGGACAGGCCGAGGAAGCGGCCGGCGCGCTCCAGCGCCACGCGGACTTCGGGGCGGGCATCGCGCACGTCCTCCAGTTTCTGCCCGCGCCCGAGCCGCGGCGTGACCCAGTCGCGGTAGGCCGTCACCGTATCGGCCGGCCCGGCCACCAGGAGCCGCCAGCGTACCCGGCTGCCTTCCTGCACCAGGTGCGTCGCCGGCAGGTCGTCGGCGTGGATCAGCACGCGCGGAACGAAATTGTAGAGATCAAGCGCACCGTCCGGTTCGCGCTCCAGCGTGGCGGCCAGCCGGAAGGTGGCGTCGCCGATCTTGAGGGTGTCGCCCGGTTTCAGCTTCAGTTTGGCGAACAGGCGGGCGTCGGCCCACGCCTCGCCCGCTGCCGGCGCCTGCCGAGCCTCCTTCTGCGACCCGTCGGCGCGCCGGATGCGGGCCTGGCCGCGCAGGGGCCAGTTGCCGCTGACCGCCTTGAGGGTGACCAGCTGGGCCTGGCCGTTGGCGAAGGTCATGCTCGGGAAAGTGGCGGTCAGGCCGGTGTCGAGCCGGCGGCGGTCGGCCTCGGCCTTGAGGGCCGGATCGGCCGGATGGTCGCCGTTGACCACCAGATCGGCCGCCAGCAGCTGGGTTGCCTGGGTCTGCAGCGCGCGCTCGACCCGGTCGGCGAACAGCGCGACGCTGGCGAGCGCAGCCACCGCCACGACGAGCGCCGCGAACAGCACCAGCAGTTCTCCTGCCAGCGCCTCGCGCCACCACAGGCGCACGGCCAGCCGCAGGCGGCTCATGGCCGGGCCTCCTCGTGCAACTTGCCGCCTTCCAGCCGCAGCACCCGGCGGCAGCGCGCCGCCAGCGCCGAATCGTGGGTGACCAGCACCAGCGTGGTGCCCTGCTCGCGGTTGAGGGCGAACAGCAGATCGATGACCTGCGCGCCGGTGGCCGGATCAAGGTTGCCGGTCGGCTCGTCGGCGAACAGGAGCTTGGGCTCGGCGACGAAGGCCCGCGCCAGCGCGACGCGCTGCTGCTCGCCGCCGGACAGGTGCTTGGGGTAATGGCCCAGCCGCTTGCCCAGCCCGACCCGCTCCAGCATGGCGCGGGCGCGCTCGCGCGCATCGGGTTCGCCGGCCAGTTCAAGCGGCAGCATCACGTTCTCGAGCGCGGTCAGCGCCGGCAGCAACTGGAACGATTGGAAGACAAAACCGACAAACCGTTGTCGCAGGCGCGCGCGCGCATCTTCGTCCAGCCCGTTGAGCCGGGTGCCGGCCAGCCACACGTCGCCGCCACTGGGCAGGTCCAGTCCGGCCAGCAGCCCGAGCAGGGTGGACTTGCCCGAACCGGAGCTGCCGATGATGGCAACGGTGTCGCCCGCGGCCAGCTCCAGCGTGACGCTGCGCAGGATGCTCAGGGTCTCGCCGCCGTAACGCACTTGCCGGGCCAGCTCGCGGGTCTGCAGAATCGGGGGAGGATTGGAGGAATCGGACATGCTTGCTCGCTTTATCGTTTTCTTGTGCTTGAGTCTCGGGGCCACGCTGGCCAGCGCCGCCACCGTGGTGGTGTTCGGTGATTCATTGTCGGCCGGTTATGGCCTGAAGCCGGGGGAAGGCTGGGTCGAACTGCTGCGGCGCGACCTCGGGCCGGGACACAAGGTGGTCAACGCCAGCCTGTCCGGCGAGACCAGCGCGGGCGGGATCACCCGTCTGCCGGCGGTACTGGCGCAGCATAAGCCGGATGTGCTGATTCTGGAACTGGGCGGCAACGACGGCCTGCGCGGCCTGCCGGTGGACGAGTTGCGCCGCAATCTGAACCGGATGGTGGCGCTGGGTCGTCAGGCCGGTGCCCGCCCCCTGCTGGTCGGCATCGAGCTGCCGCCCAATTACGGCCGCGACTATACCGCGGGCTTCAAGGCGGTCTACACCGAACTGGCGCGGCGCGAGAAGGTGCCGCTGGTCGCCTCGCTGGTGGCGGGCTTCGAGGCCCGGCGGGTGTGGTTCCAGCCCGACGGCATCCATCCGGCGGCGGTGGCGCAGCCGGCGATGCTGGCGAACGTGAAGGTCAAGCTGCTCCCCTTGCTGGGAACGGCGAAGATGGCGGAGACGGGAAGATGAAAATCCTGCTGGGCGGTGTGCTGCTGGCCTTGTTGAGCGGCTGCGCCACGATGAACGCGCAGGACTGCCGCACGCAGGCGGCGGATGCGCTGGGCGACAAGGACGGCCGCGAGGGCTATCCGCTCTCGCGACTGGAACGGCGGGTGGCCGACTGCGCCAAGGCCGGCGTGACTTTCGACCGCGACACCTACCTGCCGCGCTACCGCGAAGCACTGCAACACTACTGCACGCCGCAGAACGGAGAACGCGAAGGCTATCGGGGCATGAACTACATGACGGGCACCTGCCCGGCCGAGCTGGAGCCGGCCTTTCTGGCAGCCTACCGCCCGGCGCGGCAGCTGCAGCGCTGGCGCGAGTGCTACGGCCCCTTCTCCGGCCCCGGCTTCTGGCCGCATGCCCCGCGCGTAATGTGGTGGGGCGGCTGGCCGGGCTGCTTCTGATCCCGCCGGCCGGTGCAGGCCGGTCGCCGGCACCGAGCGGCGGACATCCAGCAGCCGGAGCGGCGTCAGCCCTCGCGCTGCTTCTTGCGGATGTAAAGCGTCTTGCTGACTTTGGCCACCACCTCGCCAGCACCGTCGATCACGTCGACGTTCATCTGCGGCAGGTATTTTTCACCCTCGCCGGTCTGCCGGCGGATGTGTTCGAGCGTGTCCTCGTGCAGGCGGAAGTGCGCGGTGACATGGCCCCGGCCGGGCTTGACGTAGTCGATGCTGCCGGCCTTGTCCCACACGATGTAGTCGCGGCCGAGATTCTGCAGCAGCATCAGCATGTAGAACGGATCGGTCATCGAATACAGGCTGCCGCCGTAATGGACGCCGACATAATTGCGATTGAGCTTGCCCAGCCGCAGCCGCACGTCGATCTCACGATAATCGGGCGAGATGTGCAGCACCTTGATGCCGGCCCCGAGAAACGGGGGCCAGAGATTGATGATGAAGCGGAGCAGACGGGGAGACACTTGCATCGGTTTGTCTCAAACAGTTGTTTGAATCGGTGCATCATCGCCAAAGCCGGCATCGCCGTCAAATGAACCGCCGGGCCGTACGGCAGCGGATGACGGCTAAAAAACGCCGGACGGACCTGCGAGGCTCGATAATGATCACCTTGCCCTGCCATTCTCACGGACGACTCCCATGAAACATCAAGCGCTGACCGAGGCCGACTACCAACGACTGTCGGCCATCCTGACCCGTCTCGGCCCGCATCAGGGCATGAATCTGGAACAGCTGGACGGCTTCTTCGCCGCCCTGCTCTGCGGCCCGGAAGCCATCTCGCCCAAGGACTGCCTGCCCGCCATTCTGGGGGAAGCCTTCGACGACGAGCGGGCGTTCGGCTCGCCCAAGGCGCTGGAACAATTCGTCAACCTGCTGATGGGACACTGGCTGGACATCGCCCACACCCTGCAGGACGGCCAGCCTTTCCACCCCTGGCTGGAAGAGGACGAACACGGTCAGGTCCGTGGCAACGACTGGGCCGAGGGCTTCAGCCAGGGCATGCAGCTCCTGAACGACGACTGGGCGCTGCTGTTCGACGACGAGCAATACGCACCGCTGCTGACGCCCATCCTGGCGCTGGCTTTCGAACGCAATCCCGATCCGGACATGCACGCCTACGTCGACAACGTCAGCCCCGAGCAGCGCGAGGCCTGGCTGGCCGAACTGTCGGACTCCGTCGGCGGCATCCATGCATTCTTCGCCCGCCTCCGCGCCGAGCTGGAAGCTGAAGAATGATGAAAACGCCCGTCATGCTCCGGCCTTTACTCCTGCTGTCCGGCCTGCTTGCCATCTCCTTCGCCCACGCCGACGAAGTCGGTTGCGTCTCGACCGCCTTCAAGCTGATCGGCCCCAACCACAAGGTCTGCGTGCAGGGCTTCGACGACCCCAAGGTCGGCGGGGTGGCCTGCCACATCAGCCAGGCGCGCACCGGCGGCCTGTCCGGCGCGGTTGGCCTCGCCGAAGACCCGTCGCAATTCTCGATCGCCTGCCGCCAGGTCGGCCCCATCGTCATCCGCGCCCGCCTGCCGGCCGAGGAAGACGTGTTCAGCGAACGCACCTCGGCCTTCTTCAAATCCACCCGGGTCAGCCGCCTGTACGACGCCAGACGCAACACGCTGGTTTACGTGGCGATCAGCAAGCGAGTGATCGAAGGCTCGCCGTACAACGCCATTTCCACCGTGCCGGTGATGCCCTGGGGCAATATCGCCCCGGTGCTGCCCAAGTAAGCCATGCCGGCGCTGGCCGGCGAACCTCATCTCGTGCCAGCCGCCTGGCCGCGCGGCAGCCTGATTTCAATGCGGCCCCGTCCCGGGGGTCATGGTCTCAGCGCACAGATTGCATCACCCGGCGGGGCTCGCCGGCCTCCCGCTCGGATGTCTGGCTGGATTTGCAACGTGATCTGGCTAAATCGCCACCGCCCTCGCCGTGGCGATAGCAGCAGCGGCACGCGTCCCGTCCAGCGGCGGATTCAGCCATCGCCGAAAGCACCGGTCAGCCGTGCCAGCCGCCGCCGACAGGCGGGCTGCGGTAGCGACAGGGTGGAGGTGCCGGATTTGGAGAGGGAAAGGCCGGCAGCCGCCAGGGCAGCGCCCGCCGGAAATCGCCATGACCTGGCCTTCCTGTCGGTTCCGCCATCCGGCACAAGGATGCGGGACGCCGGATGAGCATGTAAGTGAAGAAGGCGCTGATACCGGCGCCTTCTTTCTTGATGGCGGATGGACCCGGTCGCCCGAGCGGCAGGCCGGGGGCAACGGGACACGGG